>DATIUN010000022.1:0-6623 GCA_035466795.1 Azonexus sp.
CCCCAGACGTCGCCCCATTGCAGGTCGGACGGCAGGTCGGAGATGTAATAGACCTCCTTCGACAAGAATTGCACGCCAAAGAGATTCTGGATGAACGGCACCACGACGTCGATATTGAGCGCCAGCGCGACGCCGCCGGCGATGCCCATGCCGAGCCCGATGAAACCGACCAGTGCGCCCTGGACGACGAAAACCGCCATAATCGACAAGGGCCGTGCGCCGAGCGTGCGCAGGATGGCGATGTCGGCCTGCTTGTCGGTGACCGCCATGACCAGCGTCGACACCAGGTTGAAGGCGGCGACGGCGACAATCAGCGAGAGGATGATGAACATCATGTTCTTCTCGATCTGCACGGCGCGGAAGAAATTGGCGTGGCTCCGGGTCCAGTCGCTGATGTAGGCATTGGCGTCGATCAGCCCGACCAGCTCGCGCCCGACGCGCGGCGCCATGAACAGGTCGTCGACCTTGAGCCGCACCCCGCTGACCCGGTCGTCCATCTGGTAGAGCTTCTGCGCGTCGGCCATGTGGATCAGTGCGAGCCCGCTGTCGTACTCGTACATGCCGACCTCGAAGATGCCGACCACCTTGAACGACTTCAGGCGCGGCACGACGCCGGCCGGCGTCACCGTGCCCTGCGGCGCGATCACCGTCACCTTGTCGCCGACGAAAACGCGCAGCGCGCGCGCCAGGTCGGCACCGAGCACGACACCGAACTCGCCGGGCCGCAGGTCGTCGAGGCTGCCGCTCTTGATCGTCTGGCGGAAATCGGCGACGCGGTCTTCCAGATCCGGCACGATACCGCGCACCAGCACGCCCTTGACGCCGTTATCGACCGTGAACATCGCCTGCGACTGGACGAAGGGCGCCGCCGCCCGAACTTCCGGGTGCTGCGCCGCTTGCGCCGCAATCGCCGGCCAGTCGCTGAGCTCGCCGTTGATGCCGGTGATCTGGATGTGCGAGGCGACGCCGAGGATGCGCGTGCGCAGTTCCTTCTGGAAGCCGTTCATCACCGAGAGCACGACGATCAGCGCGGCCACGCCGAGGCCGATGCCAAGCATCGAAATCAGCGAGATGAAGGAAATGAAATGATTGCGCCGCTTGGCGCGCGTGTAGCGCAGACCAATCAGCAATTCGTAGGGCAGTGCCATGCGGGAACGGGCCGGGCGTGAAAAGCCGCTATGGTACACTCAAGCGCATCCCCTGAAGTCTTTCCGGCGCCGCTTTCCGTGCATCTGACCCTGCTTGTCCCCGAACTGATCTGGCCGGAACCGGCCGACCAGCTCGCTCTTGGAAATCTTGCCGCGCCGGGTCTGGAATGGCTGCTGGCGCGTGCCCGCCATAAGCGCCGCCCGCGCCGTCCGTTCGAGAAGATACTGGCCGACTGTTTCGGCATGAGCGATGCCCCGTTCGGCGCCCTGCGCCTGCTCGGCGAAGGCTGCGAGGATGCGCGCAGCGGCCACTGGCTGTGCGCCGACCCGGTGCACCTGCGCTTCCACCAGGAACGTATCATCCTCGCCGATGCTGGTGCCTTCGATCTGGCGGAGGACGAGGCGCACGGCATCGTCGAAGCGCTCAACACCGAATTCGCCGACATCGGCCGGTTTCACGTTGCCAGCACCCGGCGCTGGTACCTGAAACTGAATGTTGCGGTCGACCACCCGGTAGAGCCCATTTCCGCCGTCGCCGGCCGCCGCGTTGCCGGCGAAATCAACGGCAGCGCCCTGCCGCTGACCCGCTGGCTCAACGAAGTGCAGATGTTCCTGCACCGCCATCCACTCAATGAACGGCGCGAGCAGATCGGCCAGCCGGCGATCAACAGCCTGTGGCTGTGGGGCGGCGGCAGTCTGCCGACCGGCATGGCAGCGAATTTTTCCGCCGTCTTCAGCGACGACCCACTGGCCGCCGGCCTTGCCCGCGCCGCCGGCCTCCCCCTGCACGCACGGCCGGGCAGCCTCGCCGCCCTGCTTCCGGTGGCCGGCGAACGGCCGCTGGTGCTGATCGACCAGTTGCCGCCGTACGTCGCCGGCGAAGACAGCGAGGGCTGGCACAGCGCCCTCGAACAACTCGACGCCGACTGGTTCACGCCGCTCAAAAAAGTCCTCGGCGGCAAAGTCGACCGCATCAGCCTGATCGCCCCCACCGTCTATGGCGAACTGCGCTACACGCTGACCGCCGGCGACCGCTGGAAGCTGTGGAAAAGCGGCAAGCCCATCGCCGAGACGGCCAAGGAACTCGCACTATGACCCGAATTGTCGCCCGCAACATTCCTCCGCGCGTCGTCTGGCAACTTGAGCAGCAAGGCCTGCACCCGCTGCTCGCCCGCCTCTACGCCTCGCGCGGCGTCACCGACCGTGCCGAACTCGATTACGAACTGAAATCGCTGCTGCCGCCGGCGAGCCTCACCCACGCCAGCGATGCCGCGTACATGCTGGCCGACGCCATCGAGGCCGAGGCCAAACTGTTGATCATCGGCGACTACGACTGCGACGGCGCCACCGCCACCGCTGTCGGCATGCGCGCCCTGAAAATGCTCGGCGCCGATGTCGACTTTCTGCTGCCCGACCGCTTCAAGCTCGGCTATGGGCTATCGCCTGAAATCGTCGACGTCGCCGCGCAGCAGTCGCCCGACCTCATCATCACCGTCGACAACGGCATCGCCAGCATCGAAGGCGTCAACCGCGCCCGCGAGCACGGCATCGCGACACTGATTACCGACCACCACCTGCCGGGCGAGTCACTCCCCGAAGCAGACTGCATCGTTAATCCCAACCAGCCCGGCTGCGATTTCCCATCAAAATGCATCGCCGGCGTCGGCGTCATGTTCTATGTGATGCTCGCCCTGCGCGCCGAACTGCGCGAACGCGGCTTCTTCGCCGACCGGCCCGAACCCAATTTCGCCAGCCTGCTCGATCTCGTCGCGCTCGGCACCGTCGCCGACGTCGTCAGGCTCGACCGCAACAACCGCATCCTCGTCAGCCAGGGTTTGAAGCGCATGCGCGCCGGCCAGTTGCAGCCCGGCCTCGCCGCGCTGTTCAAGGCCGCCGGCCGCGACCCGAAGAAGGCGACGGCGATGGATCTCGGCTTCATCCTCGGCCCCCGTCTGAATGCCGCCGGCCGCCTGGCCGACATGCGTCTCGGCGTCGAATGCCTGCTCACCGAAGACCCCAGCCGCGCCCTGCAGATCGCCCAGCAGCTCGACGCACTGAACCGCGAACGCCGCGAAATCGAATCCGGCATGCAGGAACAGGCGTTGATCCTGCTCGAATCGCTCGATGCCAACGACGCGGCGCCCGGCATCGCCATGTTCGATGCAAGCTGGCATGAAGGCGTCGTCGGCATTCTCGCCTCGCGCATCAAGGACAAACTGCACCGCCCGGTGTTCGCTTTCGCCCCCGGCGAAGGCGGCATCGTCAAGGGTTCCGGCCGCTCGATTCCCGGCTTGCACCTGCGCGACGCGCTCGACCTCATCGCCAAGCGCGCCCCAGGCCTGCTGATCCGCTTCGGCGGCCATGCCATGGCGGCGGGTGCCACGGTCAACGCCGAAAACTTCGATAAATTCCGCGAACTCTTCGCCGAGGTCGCCGGCGAACTGCTGGCCCCCGCCGACCTGACCCGCACGCTGGAAACCGACGGCGCGCTGGAAGGCGGCTACATCTCTCTGGAAACGGCGCGCCTGCTGGAGAACGAAGTCTGGGGCCAGGGCTTCCCGGCGCCGCTGTTCATCGATGAATTCGACGTCGAACAGCAGCGCGTGCTCAAGGAAAAGCACCTCAAGCTGCGGCTCAAGAAAGGCAATGCGCGCTTCGAGGCGATCCAGTTCAACTTCGGCAGCCAGCCGGGCAACCGCGCCCGCGCCGCCTACCGCCTCGCGATCAACGAATACATGGGCGTCGAGACGCCGCAACTGATGATCGAGTACCTGGAATAACCCGCGAAACGCGGCGCCTGCTTTACGGGCGGATGACGGTCCAGCCCTGCTTCTGCTTCTCGATGATCTCGATCACGCCGGCGGGCACGTAGCCGATCCGCGGATACATGTCGTCCTTGGTCAGCTTCTGCCCCTTCATCGTGTTTTCGCACATGGAGACCTGCGCGCCGGTGGCCAGCGTCTCGTCGATGCGGTTGGCGAGCGGCGAGTCGAGCTTGAGCATGCCGGCGCCCAGGCCGAAGACGACCACCTCGATATCCACCTTGTCCTTGCCATAGGCGTTCTGGATGTTCTTGACGACGTTCAGTGCCTGGCCCCAGGTCTTGGGATTATCGTCGCTGACCTGGACGACCACGCCCGGCTTGGCCGCTTCGGCCAAGGCACCGGACGAGGCAAACCCGAGGGCGGCAATGCCGAGAAGAAAAACGGATAAAGCTTTGCGAATCATGATGTCTCCTGCATTTTCTGATTTGTTGGTAAATCGGCCACCGGCGCACTAATCGCTGCGCCAGCGACGCTTTAAGACAGATGCGGCGCGCGTATCGTTCAATTCCGTGCGAAAAACGACCAAACCGGAAAACTTCCCCGTTCGGTCGTGAATCGCCGGCCAGCCGATCCTACTTGGCGATTTCGAGCAACTCGACTTCGAAGATCAGCGTCGAATTGGGTGGAATCCCCGGCACATTCTGGTTGCCGTAAGCCAGATTGGGCGGGCAGACCAGCTTGGCCTTACCGCCGACCTTGATCTCCTGCACCCCTTCCGTCCAGCATGGAATCACCCGGGTCAACGGGAAGGTGGCGGGCTGCCCGCGCTTGTAGGAACTGTCGAATTCCTGGCCGTTCTCGAGCGTGCCGCGATAGTGGACCTTGACCGTGTCGCTCGCCTTCGGATTGGCCCCCGCGCCTTCCTTGAGCGTGGTGACGCCTATCCCCGAGGCGGTCTTTTCCTCCTTGGGTTCGGCTGCGTGAGCTGGGAGTGCGAGGGCGAAACACAATGCCGTGGTGGTGATGATCAGTGTCTTCATGAATCTGCCTTTGTGAAGTTTGTGAATCGGGAACCGGATGCGGTACGTCAATTGTGCCGCAGTTCAGGCCGGCACAGGCACATTCCGTGGCGGCCAGGCAGCCGCAGGGTCCCGGTCAGAATTTTCCTGGACGCAGCACCAGGACATCGGCAATGAAGATCACCATGCCGTAGCCCTCGTAGTAGCGCGCCTGCAGGTCCTCGGCAATGGCGCTGGCCAGGTGGTCGTCGCACAGCACCTCGATGCGGATATTCGTCGCAGACGGCCACAAGCCGTCACGCGCGGCGATGCATGAGGAACTGGCGTAGAGCATCGCGAGCAGGGCCGCGCCGGGCCAGGACGACGCCAAGTACCAGCGCCGGGCTTGACGACGAGAGCGGGCCGGCAATGCCGGCGAACGGATAGCGGGCGCGGCCGATGCTGCGCCGCCCCCGGGTCAGGCAAGATGGATCTCGGCCACTTTGGGCAGAGGCAAGCGATGGCTGGGGATCGAGGTATCGGAGACCTCGTACAGATCGATGCCCCAGTGCTTGAGCGCCTGGGCGATCAAGCCGGCCTCGCTGCCGGTCAGGCAGCGGTCGGCATTGACGATGTCGAGCATCGCGCGCAGCGCCTTCTTTTGCAGCAAGGGATCGCGAACCTCGTCGAGCAGCAGGCCGACGTTCGCCGCATCGAGTTCGAACTGACCGGATGGCAAGCGATGGGCACAGCTCAGAAGGTCTTCGTAGTACTCGTAGAACACCTGGTCGAAGCAGTCGTGATCGAGGCCCAGCCGATTGATGATGTCATGGCGCTCGAGCGACTTCAGTTCGCTCGAATCGATTGCGCCGTCGGCCATCATGGCGATGGCAACAACGCGGGCCAGGGCTTCGGGACTGTTGGTCGGGTAATGGCGCATGGTGATTCTCCTTGGATTTCGTGCTGCGGTTGATCCCTTGATTGCCGGGACGACGCCACTATGACGAGCCATACGGATTAAATCCAATTAAACTATATGCGTCATATCATTAATCCGGACTTATGCATGCCGCGTCGTCGCATCACTTTCCGCCAACTCGAAACCTTTGCCGAGGTCGCCCGGCTGCAGAGTTTCACCCGCGCCGCCGAGGCCCTGCACCTGACCCAGCCGGCGGTTTCGATCCAGATCCGGCAGATCGCCGAGACGATCGGCCTGCCGCTCTTCGAACAAAATGGCCGGGAAATCGCGTTGACCGCAGCCGGCGACGAACTGCTGGCCACCGTGCGCGATCTCGACGACGCGTGGAACCGCTTCGAGTCGGCGATCGATGACCTCAAGGGATTCAAGCGCGGCAAGCTGCGCGTCGGCCTGGTCACCACGGCCAAGCATTTCCTGCCACGCATGCTGGGGGATTTCTACCGGCGCTACCCGGACATCGACATCGAACTCGAGATCGCCAACCGGCAGAAGATCGTCGAGCGCCTGCTCGGCAACCAGGACGATCTCTACGTGATGTCCTACCCGCCGGTTCATCTGGACATCGTCAGCCACCCGTTTCTCGACAACGAGTATGTGGTGCTGGCGCCCGCGACGCACTGGGCGGTCGGCAAGGCGGTGACCCTGCAGAAACTGGCTGACGAACCCTTCCTGCTCCGTGAGGAAGGCTCGGGATCGCGCCACGTCATCGACGAACACATGCGCGACAGCGGCA
>DATIUN010000023.1:0-10011 GCA_035466795.1 Azonexus sp.
TCAACCCGGTGGTCGAGGGCTCGGTTTACGCCCGTCAGGTCCGGCGTGGCGACGAGGGCAAATCTCGGGTGCTGCCGGTGCTCATTCACGGCTACTCCGCGGTGGCCGGCCAGGGCGTCAATCAGGAAACGCTCAACTTCGCGCAGACCCGCGGCTACGGCACGGGCGGTACGCTGCATATCGTGGTGAACAACCAGATCGGCTTCACCACCAGCGACCCGCGCGACTACCGCTCCGGTCACTACTGCACCGACATCTTCAAGATGGCCGATGCGCCGATCTTCCACGTCACTGGCGACGATCCGGAAGCGGTGGCGCTGGTGACCCAGATCGCCGTCGAATTCCGCCACAAGTTCAAGAAGGACGTCGTTGTCGACATCATCTGCTTCCGCAAGCTCGGCCACAACGAGCAGGACGAGCCGATGGTCACGCAGCCGCTGATGTACAAAATCATCGCCAAGCACCCGGGCACGCGCAAGCTGTTCGGCGACAAGCTGATTGCCGAGGGCGTCCTGCCGGCCGACGGTCCGGACCGGATGATCGAGGAATACCGCGAGCATCTGGACAAGGGCGAACTGCTCTACAATCCGGTGCTGGCTGGCTACAAGCACCCGAACAACATCGACTGGATGCCGTTCCTGTCCAAGGGCTACATCGAGAACTGCGACACCACGGTGCCGCTCAAGGAACTGAAGCGCCTGTCGAAGCGCCTGACCACGTTTCCGGAAGGGTTCGTGCTGCAGTCCCGGGTCAAGAAGATCGTCGAGGATCGCGCGGCGATGGGCGAAGGCAAGCTGCCGGTCGACTGGGGCATGGCCGAGAACCTGGCCTACGCCTCGCTGCTGGTTTCCGGCTACGGTGTCCGCATCTCCGGCGAGGATGTCGGGCGCGGCACCTTCTTCCACCGCCATGCCGCCTTCCACGATCAGGATCGTGAGAACTGGGCCGAAGGCACTTATCTCCCGCTGAAGAACCTGCAGGAAAAGCAGTCGGCTTTCCATTGCTATGATTCGGTGCTGTCCGAAGAGGCGGTTCTTGCCTTCGAGTACGGCTATGCCTCGGCCAACCCTTACGAAATGGTGATCTGGGAAGCGCAGTTCGGCGATTTCGCAAACGGCGCCCAGGTCGTGATCGATCAGTTCATCGCTTCCGGCGAGGCCAAGTGGGGCCGCGCCTGCGGCCTCGTCATGCTGCTGCCGCACGGCTACGAAGGACAGGGGCCGGAGCACTCGTCGGCCCGTCTCGAACGTTACATGCAGGCCTGTGCCGAAGTGAACATGGAGGTCTGCGTGCCGAGCAACGCCGCCCAGGTCTTCCACATGCTGCGTCGCCAGGGGCTGCGCAAACAGCGCAAGCCGCTGATCGTCATGTCGCCCAAGTCGCTGCTGCGCCACAAGGATGCCTGCTCGCCGCTCGAGGATCTGGCCAGCGGATCCTTCCAGACGGTCATCGGTGAAGTCGACAAGATCGATCCGAAGAAGGTGACGCGTATCGTGCTGTGCTCGGGCAAGGTCTATTACGACCTGCTGGCGGCGCGGCGCGAGAAGAAGATCGAGAACATCGCCATCGTCCGCATCGAGCAACTCTTCCCCTTCCCGAAGGAGAGGCTGGAGCGGGGGCTGGCCATGTATCCCAAGGTCACCGAAATCGTCTGGTGTCAGGAAGAGCCGCGCAATCAGGGCGCCTGGTACTGGATCGCCTCGCGTCACCATCTCGAAACGCAGATCAGCGCCAAGCAGAAATTGCTGCTGGTGTCGCGTCCGGCATCCTCGTCGCCAGCGGTTGGCTACCTGGCCAAGCATAACGAGCAACAGAAAGCACTCATCGAGTCCGCATTGGGCAAGATCGAGTACTGATAACTACAACAGAGTGGAGTAATCATGATCATCGAAGTTCAAGTTCCGCAGTTGTCCGAGTCCGTTGCCGAAGGCACGCTCGCGTCCTGGAAAAAGAAGATTGGCGAGGCCGTCGGCCGCGACGAAATCCTGATCGATATCGAAACAGACAAGGTCGTCCTTGAAGTGCCGTCGCCGGGTGCCGGCGTGCTGGTCGAGATCGTCAAGGGCGACGGTGAAACCGTCGTCTCCGGCGAACTGATCGCCCGCATCGACACCGAAGCCAAGGCCGGCGCTGCCGCCTCCGCCGCCGCTGCGCCGAAGGCTGCCGCCCCGGCCGCACCGGCACCGGCGGCTGCGGCGCCGGCCGGTGCAGCCAGCCCGTCGGCGCGCAAGATCCTCGACGAGAAGGGCATTGCCGCTGCCGACGTCGCCGGTTCCGGCCGTGGTGGTCGCGTGACCAAGGACGATGCAGTCGCTGCCCAGGCAAAGGCTGCCGCGCCGTCCGGTCCGGTCGCCGCGCCCGCTGCTGCCAGCATGGCGCTGCCGACGCCGCCGACCGGTGTGGATACGGGGCCGCGCACCGAACAGCGCGTGCCGATGACCCGCCTGCGGGCACGCATCGCCGAGCGCCTGCTGCAATCGCAGGCGACCAATGCCATCCTGACCACGTTCAACGAAGTGAACATGGGCCCGGTCATGGCGCTGCGCAAGCAGTACGGCGAGAAGTTCGAGAAGACCCATGGCGTTCGTCTCGGCTTCATGGGCTTCTTCGTCAAGGCTGCCTGTGCCGCGCTGCAGAAATTCCCGATCATCAACGCGTCGGTCGATGGCAATGACATCGTCTACCACGGCTACATCGACATCGGCATCGCCGTCGGCTCGCCACGTGGACTGGTCGTGCCGATCATCCGCAACGCCGACCAGCTGAGCATCGCCGATATCGAGAAAAAGATCGCCGAATTCGGTGCCAAGGCCAAGGACGGCAAGCTGTCGATCGAGGAACTGACCGGCGGTACGTTCTCGATCTCCAACGGCGGCATCTTCGGTTCCATGATGTCGACCCCGATCATCAACCCGCCGCAGTCGGCGATCCTCGGCATCCATGCCACCAAGGACCGGGCGATGGTCGAGAACGGGCAGGTCGTCGTGCGTCCGATGAACTATCTGGCCATGTCCTACGACCACCGCATCATCGACGGCCGCGAAGCCGTCCTCGGTCTGGTGACCATGAAGGAAGCGCTGGAAGATCCGTCCCGCCTGCTGCTCGGCGTCTGATCGACGTTTGTCTGGCGCCAGTGTCCCAGCCAGGACGCTGGCGCTTTGCACATCTGAATTTCGAAAGGTTCATACATGTCCAAGCAATTTGACGTGCTCGTCATCGGCGGCGGCCCCGGCGGCTACATTGCCGCCATTCGCGCCTCGCAACTCGGCTTCTCGGCCGCTTGTGCCGAATCCAATCCCTATGCCGATCCGAAAGGTGAGCCGCGTCTTGGCGGCACCTGCCTGAACGTCGGCTGTATCCCGTCCAAGGCGCTGCTGCATACCTCGCATCTGTTCGAGGAAGCGGGCCACAGTTTCGAAGCCCAGGGCATCAAGGTCGGCAAGGCCACGATCGACGTGCCGGTCATGAAGGCGCGCAAGGATGGTGTGGTCAATCAACTGACCGGCGGCATCAAGATGCTGCTGAAGAAGAACAAGGTCGCCTTCCTCGCCGGTCACGGTTCCTTCGTCGGCAAGGAAGGCGAGTTCTGGAAGCTCAAGGTTGGCGCCGAGGAAGTGCTGGCCAGGCAGGTCATCGTCGCGACCGGCTCCAAGGCCCGTCATCTGCCGAACCTGCCGGTCGACCAGAAGATCGTCATGGATAACGAAGGCGCGCTGGATCAGGAATCCGTGCCGAAGAAGCTGGCCATCATCGGCGCCGGCGTCATCGGTCTGGAAATGGGTTCGGTGTGGCGTCGCGTCGGTTCCGAAGTCACCGTCCTTGAAGCCATGCCGGATTTTCTGGCCGCTGCCGATGTCGATGTAGCCAAGGAAGCGCTCAAGCTGTTCACCAAGCAGGGCCTGAACATCCAGATGGGGGTCAAGATCGGCGACATCAAGGCAAACAAAAAGTCGGTTTCGATTGCCTACACCGACAAGGATGGCAACCCGCAGAAGCTGGACGCCGATCGCCTGATCGTTTCCATCGGCCGTGTACCGAATACCGACGGCCTGAATGCAGAAGCGGTTGGCCTGCAGCTCGACGAGCGTGGCTTTGTTGCGGTCGACGGCCATTGCAAGACCAATTTGCCGGGCGTCTGGGCGATTGGCGACGTCGTGCGGGGCCCGATGCTGGCGCACAAGGCGCACGAGGAAGGCGTCATGGTTGCCGAACTGATGGCCGGCCAGGCCGGTCACTGCAATTTCGACACCATTCCCTGGGTCATCTACACCTCGCCGGAAATCGCCTGGGTTGGCAAGACCGAGCAGCAACTCAAAGCCGAAGGCGTCGAGTACAAGTCCGGCAAGGTGCCGTTCCTGGCCAATGGCCGGGCGCTGGGCATGGGCGATCCGTCAGGCTTCGTCAAGATGCTGGCCTGCAAGAGCACCGACCGCATCCTCGGTGTGCACATCATCGGTGCGAATGCCTCGGAGATCATTGCCGAAGCCGTCGTGGCGATGGAATTCGCCGGTGCGTCCGAAGATCTGGCGCGCATCTGCCACGCTCACCCGACGCTGTCGGAGACCGTGCATGAAGCGGCGCTGGCCTGCGACAAGCGGACGCTGAATTTCTAGCATTTTTGGCTGGCGCTTGCGTCAGCCGACCGGCAAAAGAAAGAGCCCTGCGGGGCTCTTTGTTTTTGCCGGGCTTGCCGCCATACTACGGGTCGGATAACACCGACCCATCATTCGAGTTGCGTCATGCACAACGACGATCATCTGGCCTTTGTTGAAGATACCCCCGAGCCGCAGTCCGTCGGGGCGACCGAGGCATGCTGGAAGGTGCTGGTCGTCGACGATGACGAGGACGTGCACCACGCCACCGAGTTCGCCCTCCATGACCTTCGGGTACTCGGCCAACCGCTGTGCTTCCTGCACGCCTTCAGCGCCGACGAGGCGATCGCCATACTCGAAAGCCATCGTGACGTGGCGGTTGTCCTGCTCGATGTCGTCATGGAGCGCGAGGATGCAGGCCTGGTGGCGGTCGAGCGAATTCGCAATGAACTCGGCATGGCCGCCGTGCGCATCATCCTGCGTACCGGGCAGCCCGGCTACGCGCCGGAACTCGACGCGATCGCCAATTACGACATCAACGACTACAAGACCAAGACCGAACTCACGCGCAGCAAGTTATTTACCACGGTCACCGCGGCCATCCGCTCCTTCGACCAGATACGGCGCCTCGACGAGAGCCGTGGCAGTCTCGAACTGATCATCGACGGCGCCAGCCGGTTCAATGCCGAACTCGGATTGCAGACCTTCGCCACGGCGGTCATCGGACAACTGGCCGCGCTGCTCGGCATAGCGCCTGACGGCATGGTTTGCGTGCGTGCGCCGGGCGATGCGAACGGTGAAGCCGAGGAAATCATTCTGGCTGCCGCCGGACGTTACGCACCGCTGGCGAATCAGCCGCTGAATGCGCTTGGCGACCCGGGCGTGCGCGACATGGTCGGTGCTTGCCTGCGCGAGGGCGGGACCCGGCGCGGCGAGCATGCGCTGGCGCTCCATTTCGCCGGCCGCCATGGACGCAGTTTTGCCGTCTATATCGAGTCGACCGCGCCGATCCGCACGCTGGATCGACACCTCCTCGACATTTTCTGCACCAACGTCGCCATCTGTGGCGAGAACGTCGGCCTCGTCGAGCGCCTGCGCAAGGCGGCCTTTGTCGACAAGCTGACCGGCCTGCCCAACCGTGCCGCGCAGATCGAGGCGATCGACGAGCTGACCAGGGTTTCGGGCGCCGGCGATCATGTGCTGGCGCTGATCGACATCGACGAATTCTCGGAATCCATCGACGCCTTCGGTTACAGCTTCGGCGACCAGCAATTGCAGGCGGTCGGCGGCCGGCTGCGCGCCTTGCTGCCGGACGACGTGCATGTCGCCCGGGTCGGCAGCGACCTGTTCGGGGTCTATGGCAGTGGCCGGATCGTCAATCCGGCGAAGCTGCGGGAAATTTTGCTCGACCCGTTCGACAACGAAGGGGTGGCGCACACGATTTCCTTCTCGCTCGGAATGGTGCGCGCCGCCGATGCCGACTGCAGCGGGGTCGACCTGCTGCGCAATGCTTCGATCGCGCTCAAGCGCGCCAAGGTCGACGGTCCAGGCAACGATGCGTATTACACCGCCGAAGTCGGCATCCTGACCCGACAGCGCGTGCACATGCTGCACGACCTGCGCGCCGCGCTGGAGAACCATCAGCTTGTCGTCGCTTTCCAGCCGCAATTCGATCTCGCCGCGAATCGCGTGCTCGGTGTCGAAGCCCTGCTACGCTGGCGCAACGAGGCGGGGCAGTATGTGCCGCTCGAACAGTGCATTCCGGTTGCCGAACAGTCGGGACTGATTGTCGAGATCGGCGCCTGGGTGCTGAATGCCGCGTTGGCGGCGCAGCGCGAACTTGCCGGGCAGGGGTTCACGCTGCGCATGGCCGTGAATGTGTCGCCGGTCCAGTTCCGCCATCCGGGTTTTCTCGACGTCGTTCGCCAGGCAATTGCCAAAGCGGGAATCGATCCGGCGTTGCTCGAGCTCGAGATTACCGAATCGGTCGCCCTGTCCGGCTGGAAACTGGTGGTCGAACATCTGCAGGCGCTCAAGGCACTCGGCGTCTCGATCGCCATCGACGACTTCGGTACCGGATTCTCGTCTCTCAGCTACCTTGCCCGCCTGCCGGCCGACTGCCTCAAGATCGACCGCAGCTTTGTCCATGCGCTGGACGACCGGGGTTCCGGAACGCCGATCGCGGCAATGGTGATTCGTCTCGGGGAGCAGCTGGGCATGCGTGTCCTCGCCGAAGGTGTCGAGGATCGCCGGCAATTGCAGATCCTCAGCGAACTCGGTTGCCGCGAGGCGCAGGGCCTGGTCTACGCGCCGGCGATGGAGCAACAGGATCTGCTGGCCTGGCTCAGGGGGCGGGAGCGCTGACCGCCGATGCCCAGGATCGGCGTGCTCCTCATTGTGCTTGTTTTCCTGAGTGGTTGCGGGCCACGCGAGCCGCTGCGCATCGGCTTCATCGGCGGCCTCAGCGGACGCGTCGCCGATCTTGGCGAGGCGGGGCGCAACGGCGCCCAGATAGCGATCGAGGAGATCAATCGGGCCGGTGGCGTCAGGGGCCGCCAGATTGAACTGCTTGTCCGCGACGATGCCCAGAGTCCGGAGAAGGCGATCGCCGCGGTCAACGAACTGATCGCCGCGCGGGTCGAGGCGATCATCGGGCCGATGACCAGCGCCATGGCCGAAGTCGTGCTGCCGCTTGCCCAGCGGGCGGGCGTCGTTCTGCTCAGCCCGACGGTGACCGCGCACAATTTTTTCGGCGTCGACGACGCGCTGTTCCTGATCATGTCGAGCACGCGGGCCGAAGCGGAGTCGAGCGCCGAGTATCACTTCGCGCAGAGCGCCGTGCGTCATGTCGTGGCCATTCATGACGCCAGGAACCGTGCTTATACCGAGAGCTGGCTGCGCGATTTCACGGTCGGGTTTCAGGCGCGTGGTGGCGACGTCGTGCCGATCGCCTTCGAGTCCGGCCCGGATATCGATAGCGGCGCCATCGTCCGCCAAGCGCTGGCGCAGCGACCGGATGCCATCCTGCTGATCACCAGCGCCTTCGATGCGGCGCGCTTCGCGCAGAAGATCCGCGAGAGTAATTCAGGCATTCTGCTGTTTGGTTCGCAATGGGCGAGTACCGAACGCCTGATCGAGTTCGGCGGCAAGGCGGTCGACGGCATGGTCCTGCACAGCTATTTCGACCACGACAGCAAGGCGCCGGAAATGCTGCGGCTGCATCGGGTCTATCGCGAGCGATTCCAGCGTGCCCCGGGTTTCGCCGGCGTCGCCGCCTATGATGCCGCCCATGTCGTTCTCGAGGGGCTGGCCCGCCGCTCCGGCGATGAGTCGTTGCGCGAAACTCTCCTGAAACGCGGTCCCTTCGCCGGCGCCGAGGATTTCGTCAGCTTCGACAGCAACGGCGACAATCGCCGGATGCCGCATATCACGGTCGTCCGTGATGGCCGCTTCGTCACCGTGCGCTAGGAGACATTTTGAGTTTTCCTGGACGGTCGACCGCGAGCCGCGAATGGCGACTGCGCACCTCTTTGATATTGCTTCTCGTGGTCTCGACGATGGGGGTTTTCGGGCCGATCGGTTTCGGTGTGCTGGCCTATCGCGTGCCCACCGTTCTCGAAGAGGAGCGCCAGCAGGCACGTGAACAGGCGGTCGGCCTCGCGCGCTATTTCGAGCAACTGATCTCCGGTCTTGAAGGGCGGCTTGGCGCGCTCACCGCGCTGCAACCCGATCTGCCGCCGGCCCAGGTGCAGG
Source organism: Azonexus sp. (assembly GCA_035466795.1). Classification (GTDB taxonomy): domain Bacteria; phylum Pseudomonadota; class Gammaproteobacteria; order Burkholderiales; family Rhodocyclaceae; genus Azonexus. The sequence goes on from DATIUN010000023.1 coordinate 8,346, forward strand.
GGTTCCTCGATGCGGTAGTCGCCGAGGGCGGGTTCGCGGCGATCTTTCTGCTCGATGCCCAAGGGCGGGTCGCCCATGCGGCCCTGGCGAACGGCATGCCTGATGTCCGGCCGGACCTGCTCGGTGCCGACTTCTCGCGCAATCCCCTGTTCGCCTCGGCGCGTCATCTGGGGCGGCGCATCTGGAGCGACCGCTACCTGTCGGCGCTTAACGGCGAAGGTGCCGTCGGGCTGGCCATACCGATCCGGGACTACGTGCTGCTGGGCGAGGTGGCGCCGGATTTCGCGCGGGCGGCGGTCGAGCGCAGCACCGAAAGCATCACTTATCCGGTGATGGTGGTCGATGGCGCTGGCGAATACGTGGCCGGCAGGAACCTGGCGGAGAGCGACCGACTGCGCAACTGGGCTGTCGAGCTGCGGGCCGAATCGGTGGCGCCTGGCGGCGAGGTTCGCGAACTGGTCCTTGGCGGCACGCCTTACGATGCCGGCATTGCCCGCACCGAAAAACTCGACTGGACCTTCATGGTTGCCAACCCGGCCGGCCGCGCCAATCCGCGCGTCCGCGTGACCGTCCTGCTGGTCGTCATCGGATTTGCCGCATCGCTGCTGCTGGCCGTCATTCTGGCTCCGCTCTGGGCGTCGCGGATGAGCGCGCCCCTGCGCGACCTGATGGCACAGACCCGGGCGCTGACCAGCGGCAAGTTCGGGCGCAAGGTCATGCGCGGGCCGATCCAGGAATTCAACCAGCTGGCGTCCGACATGGAATCGATGGCCGAGGCGACCCGCCAGCGCCAGAGCGAACTCGAACAGAGCGAGGAACGGCTGCTGCAGACGCTGCAGACCCTGCAGCGCCTCAATGTCGAACTCGAAAGCCGGGTCGAGCGGCGCACCGGCGATCTGGCGCGGGCCAACAGCGAACTTCTGGCGGCCATGGAAAACCTCAAGCTGGCGCAGGGCGAGCTGGTGCGCAGCGAAAAGCTGGCGGCGCTCGGCAACCTTGTCGGCGGCATCGCGCACGAATTGAACACGCCGATCGGCAACGGCGTGATGGCGGTGACGACCCTGCATGACCAGGTCCGCGAGTTCCGCCGCGAGATGGCCGGCGGCCTGCGCCGCTCCAGGCTGGAGGCCTTCGTCGAGCGCGTCGAACGTGGCAGCGAAATCGCCGTGCGCAACCTGCAGCGCGCCAACGAACTGATCGCCAGCTTCAAGCAGGTCGCGGTCGACCAGACCAGCGTCCAGCGCCGACCATTCATCCTTTCCGAGGTGGTCGACGAAATTCTCATGACCCTGCAGCCGACGCTCAGGCGGACGCCCTACAAGGTGCGCAGCGAGATCGCGGCGGGACTGGCGATGGACAGCTATCCCGGGCCGCTCGGGCAGGTGCTGACCAACCTGCTGACCAACGCGCTGATTCATGGATTCGAGGGGTGCAGCAAGGGGCTGATCGAGATCACCGGCGAGCCCGGCGACGACGGGCAGGTTTGCCTGACCGTCGCCGATGACGGCGCGGGCATCCCGGCGGAACTGCTCGACCGGGTTTTCGATCCCTTCGTCACCAGCAAGCTCGGGCGCGGCGGCACCGGCCTCGGCCTGCATATCGTCTGGAATACCGTGACCGTCGTGCTCGGCGGCAGCATTTCCGTTGACAGCGTACCCGGCCAGGG
>DATIUN010000024.1:0-3420 GCA_035466795.1 Azonexus sp.
GGCCCCATCACAGCATCCTGAAAATCGATGATGCCCGGGGTCAGGGTTTCAGCACTTTCGACGACCATCAGGTTGCGCGGCATGAAGTCGCGATGGGTGAACACCTTGGGCTGGGCCAGCGCACTGTTGATCAGGAACTTGAAGGTCCGGTCGAGCATGGCGGATTCCTCGGCGCTGAGCCGATAACCGAGGTGGCGCCCGACGAACCATTCGGGAAAGAGATCGAGTTCGCGGCGCAGCAGCGTCGCGTCATAGGGCGGCAGGGTGCTCGCCCGGGTCGACAGCTGCCACGCGATCAACACGTCGAGGACCGGGCGCATCAGCGTGTCGGCCAGGCCGAGGTCGGCGTTGAGAGCGTCGAGGTAGCCGATGCGGCCGAGGTCGGTGAGCAGCAGAAAGCCGTTCTCAAGATCCTGGTCGAGCACGCGCGGCGCAGCAAGGCCGGCCATGGCGAGCAGGGCGGCGACATGGATGAAGGGCTTGCAGTCTTCCTTTTCAGGTGGCGCGTCCATCAGGATGCGCGTGCCGCCATCCGGCCAGGTCAGGCGAAAATAGCGGCGAAAGCTGGCGTCGGCCGAGGCCGGCGTGATGCCGACGGATTGATCGGGAAAGCGGCCGGCCACCCAGTCGGTAACAAGTTGATCGCGCGTCGTGGCTTCCATAAGCGGGCAGGGTTCGGTTCGTTGTAAAATGGCCCGATTTTAACACTCGGGTATCGGCCGTTCCGGCCACGGCCCTTTCCAGATTGCCTTGATGACTGGTTTTGCCCGTCGCCCGCTCCCCGTTTTCATTTGTTGCATGTTTGCCGCCGTGCCGGCTGCCCATGCCGCGGAGGACTTCGATGGCCTGGTTCTGGCCGCATCCGGGGTACGGATGGCGACGCCGCGTCAGGGCGGAGCAGTGGCGGAAGGCGGCTCCACGGTAGAGGATGAGATCCCGCTGCGTCTGCGCAGCGAACGCCGGTTCAATTTGCTGGGCCGCAAAAAAGCGCCGCTCGTCGCCGAAATCGGTATTCCCTATCCGGTCGATCTGAAGAAGGGCGATGCCTATCCGCTGTTTCTCGTCGCCGACCAGGTTGGCGGGCGGACCGACGAAGTGGCCGTGGCGACCGGGGAAGTCGAGTTACGCAAGATCGATTCCCGCGTCTATGGCGACAAGATGACATACTGGCCGCTGGACGATGAAATCGACGCGACCGGCAATGTGCGCATGTTGCAGGACGGTATGGAGGTCAATGCGCCACGGGTGCGCATGAAGATGTCCGAGCAGATCGGCTTCGCCGAACAGCCCGACTATGTCTTTGTCAAGGAAGTCGCCAGCAAGTTCTACCGGCCAACGGTGATTCCGGTCACCGCGGCGACTTCGAATGTCACGACCTCCGGGGCGCCGATGATGGTCAATGTGCCCAACAGCTACGGCCTGCCGACCACCGCGCCACCGACCCGGCCGTCCATCGCCAGTGGCACGGCGGAACGGGCCGAGTTTGAGGGCGAGAACCAGGTCACGCTGTTCGATACCACCTACTCGACTTGCAAGCCGGGCGACCGGGACTGGTACGTCCGCGCGACGGAAATGCACCTCGACTATGATCGAAATGTCGGCGACGCGAAGAATGCCAGCCTGTGGTTCAAGGATGTCCCGCTCTTCTATTCGCCGGTCGCCACTTTTCCGCTGAACAACAAGCCGCGATCGGGTTTCCTGCATCCCTTCTTCGCGACCTCGACGCGCGACGGGGTGGACATCACCACGCCCTATTACTGGAACATCGCTCCGAACTACGATGCCACCTTCTACCCACGCTACATGAGCAAGCGCGGCCTGCAACTCGGCGCTGAGGCGCGCTACCTCGATTTCAACTATTCCGGCAGGTCGCTGGCGGAGTACATACCCTACGACCAGTTGGCGGACCGCGAGCGTTATGCCTATATCGTCCAGCACCAGCAGAACCTCGGGCAGGGGTTCTCGGCAACGGTCAACTACAACCGTGTCTCGGACCCCCTGTATTGGCAGGATACGTCGTCACGCCTGTTGCAGACCTCGCAGGTGCAGTTGCCACAACAGTTCGTGCTCGGCTACATACCGCTTCCCGGGCTACAGACCAACCTGCAGGTCCAGCGCTTCCAGACCCTGCAGACCGATCCGCAGAACCCGGTGGCGGTGCCATATTTTCTGGAACCGCAGATCAATCTCGTCGGCTTCAAGCCTGATCTTCTGGCCACCGACCTGACCGTGATCGGCCAGTATTCGCGCTTCAGCCATGCGACGCGGGTTCAGGGCGACCGCATGGTGCTCTACCCGCAGCTTTCGCTGCCCATCGTGCACCCGGCCTTCTTCCTGATCCCCAAGGTCGGCGTCAGCGCGACCCAGTACGGGCTGTCGAACCTGACCGTTCCTGGGCAGGATTCAAGTATCTCGCGCGTTCTTCCCACCTTCTCGATCGACTCCAGCCTGATCTTCGAACGCGAGACCAGCCTGCTCGACAAGGCCTTCATCCAGACCTTGGAGCCGCGCCTGTACTATGTCAAGATTCCCTACAAGGATCAGAGCAATATCCCGCTCTTCGATTCGGCCTCGGCGGACTTCAACTTTGCCCAGATATTTTCCGAGAATCGCTTCAGCGGCTACGACCGCATCAACGACGCCAATCAGTTGACCGCGGCAGTCGCTACGCGCTTTCTTGATGGCGCTACCGGAACCGAGCGCTTCAAGGCCATGGTCGGGCAGCGTTATTACTTCAGCCAGAGCCGGGTGGGCCTCAACTACACGCCGCTCGGCTCCCCCATCGTGCCGGTCGGCGAACAGCCCCAGGGCTACTCCAACCTGCTGGCGGCCGCCACCGGTCTGATCCTGCCCAAGACCTATGCCGACGTCGCCTGGGACTACAATTACCGCGATGGCTACAGCGACCGGATCGCTGCCGGCGTCCGTTATCAGCCAGAGCTGGCCAAGGTGATCAGCGCCGGCTACCGCTACACGCGTGACCCGAACTTCGATGTCGCTCAAGTCAATCAGATCGACATCACCGGGCAGTGGCCGCTGACCAGTCGCCTCTACGCGGTCGGCCGCTACAACTGGTCCTTCCTCGGCAAACAGACGGTCAGCGATCCATCCCCCGGCGGCCAGTTGCTCGAAGCCATCGCCGGCTTCGAATACAATGCCGGTTGCTGGGCGACCCGGGTGGTCGCCCAGCGCCTGGCGGCGCTTTCGGGGTCGCCGAATACCACGCTCTTCCTGCAACTCGAGCTGACCGATTTTGGCAGCGTCGGCTCGAATCCGATCAGTCTCCTGCGCCGCTCCATCCCCGGCTACGGCAAGACCAACGAGTTGAACACTTCCAGCAGCCTGCTCACGACACAGTGACCACCATGCACCCATATCTCCGTAGCCTTACCGTTCTTGCCTTCATTTTGGCCAGTTTTT
>DATIUN010000025.1:0-4525 GCA_035466795.1 Azonexus sp.
TAATCCTGCTGACCTCGATCGGCGAGGGCATCCACCGCTTCGTGCTGGGCGAATTCACCCAGTTCGGAACCAACGTGATCACCGCCGTACCCGGCAAGACGCGAACCGGCGGCTCGCCTTCCGGCCTGCCGTCGAGCGCCCGGCCGATGTCGCTGGAGGACGCGCGTTCGCTCGAACGCCTGCCGAATGTCGTCGCGGTGACGCCCAACGTGCGCGGCAATGCCGAGGTCGAGGGCAACGGCCGCACGCGGCGGACGCTGGTCTATGGGGTCAATGCCAATTTGCCGAGAATCTTCCGGTCGACCGTGCAAAGTGGCCAGTTTCTGCCGGCCGATGATGAGGGCAGCGCCCGCGCCTTCGTCGTGCTCGGCGCCAAGCTCAAGAGCGAACTGTTCGGCAGCGAGAACCCGCTCGGCCAGCGCCTGCGCATCGGCGGCCTGCATTTTCGGGTGATCGGCGTCATGGCGCCGAAGGGCCAGTTTCTCGGCATCGACCTCGACGATACCGCCTTCATTCCGACGGCACGCGCCCAGGAACTGTTCAACCGCGAGGGCGTCGATGAAATCAATGTCGCCGCCGAGGAGGGCGTGCCGTCAGCCGTGGTCGCCAGCACCATCAAAAAACGCTTGATCGACCGCCACGGCCACGAGGACTTCACCATCGTCACCCAGGAAGAGATGCTGAAGACACTGTCCAACATTCTCAACGTGCTGACCATGGCTGTAGGCGCTCTCGGCGGCATTTCGCTGCTCGTCGGCGGGGTTGGCATCGTTACCATCATGACCATCGCCGTTGCCGAGCGGACCGGCGAGATCGGCCTGCTGGTCGCGCTTGGCGCCCCGCGCCGCACCATCCTGCTGCTCTTTCTCGGCGAGGCGGTGGCGCTCTCGGCGCTTGGCGGCATCCTCGGGCTGCTCCTGGGCTTCGGGCTGGCCCAGGCGATTCACCTCGCCCTGCCGGCGCTGCCGGTGCATACCCCGCTCAGTTTCGTGCTGCTCGCCGAAGTGGTTGCAATCGTCATCGGCCTCGCCGCCGGCGTGCTGCCGGCGCGCCGCGCCGCCCGCCTCGACCCGGTCGAGGCCTTGCGCACGGAATGACGTGCTAAAGTTTCGCCCACCACGAACGCCTCACGGAGAACATGCATGACGCACCACATCGACCAATTGCATCCCGGCATGACCGCCAGCATCGCCAAGACTGTCACCGAGGCCGACATCATCCTGTTCGCCGGCATCTCGACCGACGTCAATCCGGCGCACCTCGACGAGGAATATGCCAAGGGCACGATATTCGGTGGCCGCATCGCCCACGGCATGCTGTCGGCGGGCTTCATCTCCGCGGTGCTGGCCAATCACCTGCCCGGTCCCGGCACCATCTACCTGTCGCAAACCCTGAAATTCAAGGCGCCGGTTCGTCCGGGTGATACCGTCCGCGCTACCGTCACGGTCAAGGAAGTCAATGTCGCCAGGAACCGCGTCACGCTGGATACCGTGTGCACCGTCGCCGGCAAGGTCGTCATCGAAGGCGAATGCCAGATGATGCCGCCGGCGCGCGTGCCGGCTGTCACTGGAACTGCCTGAGTTTCCGGGGGTTTTAATAGAACGCCGGCATCGAGCCGGCGTTTTTCATCGTCAGAAGGATTCGTCGGCGCGCAGGAAGCGCCACTGACCGAGCGGCAGGTCGCCAAGCCTGACCTTGCCGATCCGCACCCGCTTGAGGCCGGTCACGCGCAGTCCCACCAGTTCGCACATGCGGCGAATCTGGCGCTTCTTGCCTTCCTTCAGGATGAAGTGCAGCTGGTCTTCGTTCAACTGCTTGACCCAGGCCGGTTTGAGCGGCTTGCTGTCGAGCTCGAGGCCATGCTGGAGCAGTTTCAGGCCGTTCGGGATCATCTCGCCGCTGACCCGCACCAGGTATTCCTTTTCGGCCAGGCTGTCCTCGCCGATCAGTTTCTTCGCCACGCGGCCGTCCTGGGTGAACACTAGCAGTCCGGTGGAGTCGATGTCGAGCCGGCCGGCAGGCGCCAGACCGCGCAACATCCACGGCTTGAATTCCGGGTCGCCCGACTGCCTGACCCAGGTCTCGGCGGAAATCAGCGTCACCGCCGGCTTGCAGTCGGCTTCCGGCTGGCCGGAAACATAGCCGACCGGCTTGTTGAGCAGGATCGTTACCTGCCTGGCCTGATCCTTCTCGGCTTCCTTCGAAATGGTGATCTCGGCATTCGGATCAATGCGCGAGCCGAGTTCGGAGATGCGTTCCCCGTCGACGAACACCCAGCCGCGCTCGATCCACAAATCCGCCTCGCGCCGCGAACACATCGCGCGCTCGGACATTACCTTGGAGAGTCGGACGCCGGTCGGCGCATTGGCCGGATCGCGCGGCGCCTGTACGGCAACGGGCGGACGCTCGGCACGCGGCGGACGCGCATCGCGCGCCTTGCCGCCCCGCGACTGGTCATGAACGCGCGGGGGCGTTGCCACGGTCGCCGCCCTTTTTACGGGTTTTTTCTCAGCTGCCTTCTCCGGCGCGGCAGGCTTGCGCGGGGTCAGGGTGCCGGTCGGGCGTTCACGCGGCTTGGGGGCGGCCGGAATTTCCGCCTTGGCTGGGGCTTCCTGCGCTGCCGGACTGGCTTCCGCAACCGCCGCGGGCGTTACTTCAGGCTGGCGCCATTTTGCCCACGGGTCGTCGCCGGCCGCCGGGGTTGGCGACCATTTCGACTTGCGTTCCTTGCCGGAATCGCTCATTGGATGGCGAGCAGTTCAACCTCGAAAACCAGCGTGGCATTCGGTGGAATCACACCGCCGGCGCCGCGTGCGCCATAACCGAGATCTGGCGGGATGGTCAGCTTGCGCGTGCCGCCGATCTTCATGCCCTGGACACCTTCATCCCAACCGGAGATGACATGGCGCTGGCCGAGCGGAAAATCGAAGGGGTCGTTGCGGTCCTTGCTCGAATCGAACTTGCTGCCGTTGGTCAGCCAGCCGGTGTAATGAACGACGACGTGGTCGCCGGCCTTGGCCTCGGCGCCAGCGCCGACGACGGTGTCTTCGTAGATCAGGCCGGAGGCCGTGGTGATTTCAGCCATGAATAGCTCCTTTTGAAAGGCGAAAAGTCTACCACAACGCACCGTCAATGCTTTGACTTCTCAGAGAATTTCCGTATAATGCGCGGTTCTTTGTAGCACCCTTTGTATTATTTTCGGAGTCCAACCCATGTATGCGGTCATAAAAACCGGTGGCAAGCAGTATCGCGTTTGCGCCGGCCAAAAACTCAAAGTAGAACAGATACCGGCAGAAGTTGGCGCAGAAATCACCCTTGACCAGGTCCTGATGGTAGGCGAAGGCGAGTCGGTGAAGGTCGGCGCCCCCCTCGTTGCTGGCGCCAGCGTCAAGTGCACCGTGGTTTCCCACGGCCGCCACGACAAGGTCAAGATCTTCAAGATGCGCCGTCGCAAGCACTACCAGAAGCATCAGGGCCATCGTCAGAACTACACCGAACTGCGCATCGACACGATCGCTGCCTAAGTTCAGACAAGGAGCTAACAAATGGCACACAAGAAAGCAGGCGGCAGTTCACGTAACGGCCGCGACTCACAGGCCAAGCGTCTTGGCGTCAAGCGCTACGGCGGTCAATTCGTTCTCGCCGGCAACATCATCGTTCGCCAGCGCGGTACCGAGTTTCACCCGGGTGAAAACGTCGGCTGCGGCAAGGATCACACCCTGTTCGCGCTGAAGGACGGCACTGTCCAGTTCGCCGTCAAGGGCGCCAAGCAGCGCCGCACGGTGACCATCGTTCCGGCCGCCGAATAATTCGGCACGGCGGAACATGAAAGCCCTATCCGCCGGATAGGGCTTTTTAGTTTATGTCGCCGGATTTTCCGGTGACGGCGGCGTGGCCCTGGGCCATAGCCCTTGCGGATGGTGAGGCGGAACATGAAATTCATTGACGAAGCGAAGATTTACGTCAAGGCAGGCGACGGCGGTAACGGCGCGGCCACGTTCCGCCGCGAGAAGTACATCCCGATGGGCGGCCCCAACGGTGGCGATGGCGGCCGCGGTGGCAGCATCTACGTGATTGCAGACCGCAACATCAACACCCTGGTCGACTACCGCTACACCCGCAAATTCATCGGCAAGCGCGGCGAGAACGGCGGCGGTGCCGACTGCTACGGCGCTGGCGGCGACGATATCGTGCTGCGCATGCCGGTCGGTACGGTGATTACCGACCAGAACACCGGGCAAGTCCTCGCCGATCTCGATGTGCACGACAAGAAGGTCCTGCTCGCCAGGGGCGGCAAGGGCGGCCTCGGCAACATCCACTTCAAGTCGTCGACCAATCGCGCCCCGCGCCAGAAAACGAATGGCGAAGAGGGTGAAGAGTTTGAAGTAAGTTTGGAATTGCGTGTGCTGGCCGATGTCGGCCTGCTTGGCCTGCCCAACGCCGGCAAGAGCACGCTGATCCGCGCCATCTCCGCCGCCCGCCCGAAGGTGGCCGATTACCCGTTTACCACGCTGCACCCGAACCT
>DATIUN010000026.1:0-2714 GCA_035466795.1 Azonexus sp.
AGGGCGTTCATCGGTACGACGAAGAAACCCGACAGGGCGCCGATGATAATCAGCAGCGGCACGGCCAGCCGGATGTCGTGTACGAAGTTCATGACCAGAACGATCACGCCCATGGCGATGCCCAAGGGAATGACGCGCAGCGACTTGCGCAGGGTGATGAACTTGGCGGCGGCGATGGCGCCGATCGCCACGCCGACGGCGACGACGCCCTGGAGCATCGACGATTTGGAGAGGTCGAGGCCGAGCGCCACCTCGGACCACTTGATGAAGATGAATTGCAGCGTCGCGCCGGCACCCCAGAACAGCGTGGTGACGGCCAGCGAAATCTGGCCCAGCTTGTCGCGCCAGAGCAGCGCGACGCAATGGTGGAACTCGTGGGCCAGGTAGAACGGATTTTTCTTCAGCGGCTTGTGGTCGACTCCGGTTTCCGGCACGTAGAGATTGAAGATCGAGGCAATTACATAGAACACGCCGACGACGGCAATCGCCATTTCGCCGGTGGTATCGATGCCGGTGTCGATCACCGGAAAGTCGAAGGCGAGGAGGGTACTGGATATTTCCGGCGTGATCAGCATGCCGCCGATGACGACGCCGAGGATGATGGCGCCGACGGTCAGACCCTCGATCCAGCCGTTGGCGACGACCAGCAGGCGATGCGGCAGGTATTCCGTCAGGATGCCGTACTTGGCCGGCGAATAAGCGGCGGCACCGAGGCCGACCACGGCGTAGGCGAGCAGCGGATGGACCATGAAGAACATCATCGCGCAACCGACGATCTTGATCGAGTTGCTGATGAACATGACCCGCCATTTCGGCATCGAGTCGGCGAAGGCGCCGACGAAGGCGGCGAGCAGGACGTAGGAGACGGTGAAGAAGGTCTTGAGCAGCGGCTCGTATTCGGACGGCGCCTGCATCTCGCGCAGGGCGGCGATGGCGGCTATCAACAAAGCGTTGTCGGCCAGCGCGGAAAAAAATTGCGCCGCCATGATGATGTAGAAGCCGAAAGGCACTTGGGCTCTTGTCTCGTTATAACTTTGGTCGCAGGTTATACCACGGAATCGTGACGAGGCAAGCTGTGCGCAGTTGTCTCCCGGCGTGTCAGGTGCTTGCGGTCGACGCCTGAAAACAGGTGATTTTCAGCATTTTGCCATGTCGCCGGGTGGTCAGCGGGGCGCGGATTGTGATTGAATAGCTGGCGCGACCCAAAAGGAGGATAACAATGGCAGACCGGCGTTTACAGGTCTTTTATGCCGTGGCGAAGCATCTCAGCTTCACGCGGGCCGCCGATGCCTTGTTCATGACCCAGCCGGCGGTCACGTTCCAGGTGCGGCAACTCGAGGAGCAATACAATACACGCCTGTTCGAGCGCCGGCATGGCAGCATCTCGCTGACGCCGGCCGGCGAGCTGGCGCTGTCCTATGCGGAACGGATTCTCGGGCTGTCCGACGAAATGGATACACGCCTCGCGGAAATGAATGGCGAGATGCGCGGTTCCCTGTTGCTGGGGGCCAGTTCGACGATCGCCGAGAGTTTGCTGCCGGGGATTCTGGCCGAATTCAACGCGCGTTATCCGCAGGTCAGGCCGCGACTGATCGTCGCGAATTCTGAAGGCATCGCCAGCCGCGTCGCCGACCACGGCCTCGAGGTCGGGCTGATCGACGCCCCGGCCAAACTGCCTGGCCTGAGCTGCGACGTGTGCTGCGACGATGAGCTGGTCGTGATCTGCGCCCCTGGCTATCCGCTGGCGGAGCTGAAGAAGGTTGGCCCGCGCGCGCTGGTGGATTACGAGTACCTGTCGCGCGAGCCCGGTTCGGGCACGCGTGAAGTCGTCGATAACTACTTCCGCACCAACCGGGTCGCCGTCGAGCACCTCAAGATGCAGATGGAACTCGGCAGTACGGAGGCGCTCAAGGCGGTGGTCGTCACCGGCCTCGGGTTCGCCATCGTCTCGCGTAGCGCTGTCGACAAGGAAGTGCAGCTTGGCAGGCTGCTGGCCATGCCGCTCAATCCGCCGCTGCGGCGCAATATCTACCTGATCCAGGTCGAGGAGCGCTTCCGCTCGCGGCTGGTTACGACCTTCGTCGATTTCGCCAAGCAGCAACTCAAAGATATGGCGGCATGAAGACTTCCCGTCCGATTCGCGCCCGCATTTCCGGTGGCGCGCTGCTGCACAACTACCGGCTGGCCAAAGGGCTGGCGGCGAATGCGAAGGCATGGGCGGTGATCAAGGCTGATGCCTATGGCCACGGGCAGTGGCGGGCGGTCGAGGCGCTGCGCGCCGAAGCCGACGGCTTTGCCGTGCTCGAGTGCGAAAACGCCATCGCCTTGCGCGAAGCCGGCGTCACCCAGCCGATCCTGCTGCTCGAAGGCATTTTCAGCGCGCGTGACGCGCGGGCCGTCGCGGAATTTCGTCTGACCTCGGTCGTTCACTGCCTGGAACAACTGGAACTGCTGCTCGCCTCGGTGACCGGCGAGGCGCCGCTGGCGATCTACCTCAAGCTCAATACCGGCATGAACCGGCTCGGCCTGACTGCGGTCGACCTGCAAAAGGCACGTGAAATGCTCGCCGGGAAGATAAACGCCGAGCTGACCCTGATGACCCATTTCGCCGAGGCGGATGGCGGCCGGGGCATCGACGAACAGATGGCGCGATTCGCGGCGCTGCGCGGCGACTGGCGTGGGCCCGTGAGCCTGGCCAATTCGGCGGCCCTGCT
>DATIUN010000027.1:0-2899 GCA_035466795.1 Azonexus sp.
TGAGCCGAGCACGGCGGCAATCTGTGGAATACCTTGTGCCGACAGGTTGGCCTGGTTGAAGAAGATGCGGCCGAAGTGTTCCTTGTCCGGGAAAACCTCGTCCTGCATCGGCAGGAAGGCGCCGCCGGAATCGACCAGATAGACGCAGGGCAGGCGGTTTTCGAGGGCGATTTCCTGGGCGCGCAGGTGCTTTTTGACGGTCAGCGGGTAATAGGTGCCGCCCTTCACGGTCGCATCGTTGGCGACGACCATACATTCGACGCCATTGACGCGGCCGATGCCGGCGATCACCGAGGCGGCGGGGACGTCGCCGCCGTACATACCGTAGGCAGCGAACTGGCCGATCTCAAGAAAAGGTGTGCCGGGGTCTAGCAGGCCGTTGACGCGCTCGCGCGGCAGTAGTTTGCCACGGGCCAGATGCTTCTGGCGGGCGGCTTCGGGGCCACCGAGGGCGATCTTCTCGACCTTTTCATGGAGGTCGGCAACGACCGTTGCCATGGCCGCCGCGTTCGCCTGAAAATCAGCGCTGCGCGGGTTGAGCTGGGTCTTAAGGACAGTCATGTTGCCTCGCTGTCAAAGCTGTTGTGATTCCTTCAGCCATTTGCTGACCGGCTCGGGCCGGTAGGCGGCCATGGCGTCGAGCAAACGCTCGATATCCGTTTCGGCGAGCGCCATGGCCCGGTTTTCCGCACGCAGGAAGCCCTGGTCGACCGCATGGTCGAACATGGTGAGCAGCGGGTCGAAGAAACCCGCGACATTGAGCAGCCCCATCGGTTTCACGTGAAACCCGAGCTGGCCCCAGGTCAGGACTTCGCAGAATTCCTCGAAGGTACCGAATCCGCCGGGCAGGGCGACGAAGCCTTCAGAAAGTTCGGCCATCCGCGCCTTGCGGGTATGCATCGAATCAACCACTTCCATTCGGGTTAACGCCTGGTGATCGACGACGCGACCGGCCACTTCCTTGCCGACCAGCGCCTCGGGAATGACGCCGATGACCGTGCCGCCAGCGGCCAGGCAGGCATCGGCGATGGCGCCCATCAGACCGACGTTGCCGCCACCATAGACCAGTTCGATGCCATGCGCTGCGAGCAGTCGCCCGAGGCTTTCCGCTTCGGCACGGTAACGCGGGTCGCGGCCGATATTCGAGCCGCAGAAGACACAGATGCTTTTCATGACTTTTCCTTACTGTTCAGGCGTGGTTTCATGTTGATTTCAGAAGCCGCCGGTTTGCAGCCAGCGCTCGATTTGCGGCAGGCGGTCGGCGCCAAAGAATGCTTCACCGTCGATGATGACATGTGGCGAGCCGAAGATGCCAATGCGCAGCGCGCTGTCGACTTCTTCCTTCAACCTGTTCTTCATTTCCAGGCTTTGCAGGGCTGTTTCCAGATTGCTGCGATCGACGCCCAGATTCGCGGCAATTTCCAGCACCGCATTGGGCGCGGAGATATCGCGGTCGTCCACGAACAGCGCGCGATAGACGGCGTGAGCAAAGCGCCGGGCCAGCGCACAGTCCTCGCCGTGCAGCCAGTAATAGGCGCGGGCGGCGTTTTGCGTCGGCAGCGGAAAGCGCGTCGGGTGGCGGTAGGGGATGCCCATGAAACGCGCCGAGCGTTCGAAATCGCGCAGCGCGTAAGCAGCCCTGGCGGGATGTTGCAGGGTCAGTGGTGCGCCACCATGAGCCTTGAATATGACGCCGAGCAGGATCGGGTGCCAGCGCACCTTGCGCCCGAAACGGGCAGCCAGATCGTCGATGCGTTCGCTCATCAGATAGCCGTAGGGGCTGGAAAAATCGAACCAGAAATCGATGGGCTCGGCCATTGGTGTCTCCCTATGCAGCCACGGCACGGCCGATGACCAGCCGCTGGATGTCGTTGGCGCCTTCGTAGATCTGGCAGACGCGCACGTCGCGGTAGATGCGCTCGACCGGAAAGTCGCTGACGTAGCCGTAGCCGCCGTGGATCTGGATGGCGTCGGAGCAGACCTTTTCGGCCATTTCGGACGCGAACATCTTGGCCATCGACGCTTCGGTCAGGCAGGGGCGGCCGGCATCCTTCAAGGCAGCGGCGCGCCAGACCATGAGGCGGGCGGCATCGAGCTGAGTGGCCATGTCGGCGAGGCGGAAGTTGACGGCCTGATGGTCGATGATCGGTACGCCGAAGGTGACCCGTTCCTTCGCATAGCGCACGGCTGCCTCGAACGCAGCGCGCGCCATGCCGACCGCCTGGGCGGCGATGCCGAGGCGCCCGGCTTCGAGATTGGACAGCGCGATCCTGTAGCCTTCGCCTTCGTTGCCGAGCAGGGCGGAGGCCGGCACGCGGCAGTTGTCGAACAGGATCTGGGCCGTGTCGCTGGCGTGCTGGCCCATCTTGTCTTCGATGCGCGCCACGGTATAGCCGGGCGTGGCGGTGGGCACGATGAAGGCGCTGATGCCCTTCTTGCCCGCTGCCTTGTCGGTGACGGCCATGACGATGGCCACGTCGCCGTTCTTGCCGCTGGTGATGAACTGCTTGACGCCGTTGAGCACATAGTGATCGCCATCGCGCACCGCGGTGGTCTTCAGCCCGCCGGCCTCGGAGCCGACATGCGGCTCGGTCAGGCAGAAGGCGCCGAGCTGGTCGCCGCGTGCCAGCGGCTTGAGGAAGGCTTCCTTCTGCGCGTCATTGCCGAAGGCCATCAGGATCGAGCACACCGGGCAGTTGTTGACGCTGACCACGGTGCTGGTGGCACCGTCGACGGCGGCGATCTCTTCCAGGATGATGGCCAGCGCCAGGTAGTCGAGCCCGGCGCCGTCGTACTCGGTGGGCACCGCCACGCCGTAGCAGCCCAGATCGGCCAGGCCGCGCAGCTCGGCCTTGGGAAAGTGGTGGCTCTTGTCCCACGCCGCGGCCTGCGGCGCGAT
>DATIUN010000028.1:0-2478 GCA_035466795.1 Azonexus sp.
ACGCGGCAGGTCAAGCCAGCCGCGGCGCACCGAAGCGACCGGCACGGCGACCTCGCTCAGGCCGTGGGCAGAGACGGCAGTGGCGACGCTGCGGGTTTCATCGGCGGCGTGCAGATCGAGTGCCAGGCGGGGTGCATTGCGCTCGCTCGACAGGTGGAGCGGAAAATAGGCGATTTCGCCGGCGAACACCGGAACGCAGCGGCCCGGTGCGATGCAGAGTCCGTGCAGGTTGCGGAAGGCATGCACCATGCCGACGAGCGCGAGGCCGGCGAGCAGGAAGACGAGTGCATGGCCGAGCGCCAGGTTGTAGTTGATGGCACCGGTCAGCATGGCCAGCAGGGCGGCGGCAAAGAGCAGGCCCCCCCGCGTCGGCAGGATGAAGATGCGTCGCTGCGCCAGGCGTAGCGGCGCCGTTCCGTCGCTCCGCCAGCGAAAGAGCCGGCGCTGGAGATCGGCGATCATGGCCACGGTTTCAGGGAATCGGCACCGCGCGGATCAGCGCCGTGATGTCCTCGGACCTGGCCATCCCGGTACCCTGCGTCGCGCGCAGGCGATGGCGCGCGACGGCGGGAAGCACTTCCTGAACGTCGTCGGGCAGCACCATGTCGCGCCCGTCCAGCCAGGCCCAGGCACGTGCCGCTGCGAGCAGCGCGAGTCCGGCGCGCGGCGAGAGGCCGTGCTGGAAAGCCGGATCACGCCGGGTCGCCTCGACCAGCGCCTGCACATAGTCGATCAGCGGTGAGGCGGCATGGACTGTCGCCACCTCGCGTTGCAGCGCGGGCAAATCACCGGCATCGATCAAGGGCGACAACTGGTCGGCCTGCGCACGTTGCCCGCCGGATACCAGCAGTTCGCGCTCGGCGTCGCGGTCGGGATAGCCGAGCTCGATGCGCATCAGGAAGCGGTCCAGCTGCGACTCGGGCAGCGGAAAGGTGCCGATCTGGTGCGACGGGTTCTGCGTTGCGATGACGAAGAACGGGTCGGGCAGCGGGCGGGTTTCGCCCTCGACCGTCACCTGGCGTTCCTCCATGGCTTCGAGCAGTGCGCTCTGCGTCTTCGGCGTCGCGCGGTTGATCTCGTCGGCAAGAACCAGTTGGGAAAAGACCGGGCCGGGCAGGAAGCGGAATTCACCATGCTGCCGCTCGTAGATCGAAACGCCGGTGATGTCGGCCGGCAGCAGGTCGCTGGTGAACTGGATGCGCGAAAAGGCCAGCCCCAGCAGGCGGGCCAGCGCGTGGGCCAGGGTAGTCTTGCCGACGCCGGGCAGATCCTCGATCAGCAGGTGTCCGCCGGCGAGCAGGCAGGCCAGCGCCTGGCGGATTTCGCGATCCTTGCCGAGGATGACGCGAGAGGCGGCGGCAAGCACCGGGTCGAGCGCTCGCGGCTTCGCGGTCAGGCGCGAAAGTTTGGCAACCGGCATCATGATATTCCCGAAAATGTTGATGGAAGCCATTCTAATGCTTGAAGCAGCGCATGGATTGGGACGATAATTGCATTTTGAATGCGCCCCCCGGCGCCGGTCCGCAGAGAGATAACGAGTGACGACCACTGCCTTCATCACCCATCGTGACTGCCAGTTGCATGATATGGGATCGCATCATCCGGAGTGCGCGCAGCGCCTGACCGCCATCAACGACCACCTGATCGCCCAGGGAATCGATGCCTACTTCGACTATCACGACGCGCCGCTCGCGACCTTCGAGCAACTGATGCGCGTGCACCCGGCGTCCCATCTGGAGCGCATCAAGCGCGCCTCGCCGGAAAGCGGTGTTGTTCACCTCGATCCCGATACCGCGATGAACCCGCATACCTGGCAGGCTGCGTTGCGCGCCGCCGGTGCCGGCTGTCATGCGGTCGACCTGGTGATGAGCGGCAAATGCGAAAATGCGTTCTGTGCCGTTCGCCCGCCCGGTCACCATGCCGAGAAGGCCAATCCGATGGGCTTCTGCTTCTTCAACAACATCGGCGTCGCCGCCCGCCACGCGCTCAAGAAGCATGGCCTGGAACGGGTCGCGATCATCGACTTCGACGTCCATCACGGCAACGGCACCGAGGATTGTTTCGCCGGTGACGAGCAGGTGCTGATGTGCAGCATCTTCCAGCACCCGTTCTACCCGTACTGCGGTACCGAAAAGCCGGCGGCCAACATGTGCAACGTGCCGCTGGCAGCGGGTTGCGGTGGCGAGGAGTTCCGCGATGCCGTGCTTCAGGTGTGGACGCCGCGTCTCAGGGAATTCAAGCCGCAGATGATCTTCATTTCGGCCGGCTTCGACGCCCATTATGAGGACGACATGGGCGGGTTGAAGCTGGTGGAGAAGGATTACGCCTGGTGTACCGAACACCTCAAGAAACTGGCCGAGGAAATGTGCGACAAGCGCATCGTTTCTATGCTCGAGGGCGGTTACGTGATGACCTCGCTGGCACGCAGCGTCGGCGCCCACCTGCGCGTGTTGGCCGATCTCTAGCGCCAGCCTCCGG
>DATIUN010000029.1:0-1901 GCA_035466795.1 Azonexus sp.
TGCCGGAAGCGGTCATCGAATGTCTGGACGCCGATTCGATCTACAAGATCCCGGCCATGCTGCACGAGCAGATGATCGACGAGATCGTCTGCCACAAGCTGGGCATCCTGGCAAAGGCGGCCGACCTGTCGGCCTGGAACAAGCTGGTCATCGCGCTGGAGCACCCAGAGCACCAGGTCAGCATTGCCTTCGTCGGCAAGTATGTTGACCTGACCGAATCCTACAAGTCTCTGATCGAGGCGATCAAGCATGCCGGGATTCATACCCGCAGCCAGGTTGATATCACCTATCTCGACTCGGAAGACATCGAGAAGAACGGAACCGACGTCCTGAAGGGCGTTGATGCCATTCTGGTACCCGGCGGGTTCGGCCGGCGCGGCACCGAAGGCAAGATCGCGGCGATCCGTTATGCCCGCGAGAACAAGGTGCCTTACCTCGGCATTTGCCTCGGCATGCAACTGGCCGTCGTCGAGTTCGCGCGCGACGTGGCCGGCATGGCCGGCGCCCATTCCACCGAATTTGTGCGCGATACGCCGTACCCGGTGATCGGCCTGATCACCGAGTGGCTGGATGCTTCGGGCAAGGTCGAGAAGCGCGGCGAGGATTCCGACCTCGGCGGCACCATGCGCCTCGGCGCCCAGGTCTGCAAGCTGACCGAAGGCTCGCTGGCCCGCGAGATCTACGGCGCGCCGGAAATTACCGAACGTCATCGGCATCGCTACGAGGTGAACAACACGCTGCTCGCCCAGCTCGTAGAAAAAGGCCTGAAGGTTGCCGGGCGCGCGCCGGGTACCGACCTGTGCGAAATGGTCGAATTGCCGGTCGATGTTCATCCGTGGTTTGTCGGTGTTCAGTTCCATCCGGAGTTCACCTCCAACCCGCGTCAGGGGCACCCGCTGTTCACGTCCTTCGTGAAGGCGGCGCTGGCCAATCAGCAGGCCAGGAGCAAATGAAGCTCTGCGGATTCGAGGCTGGTCTTGACCAGCCTTTTTTCCTGATCGCCGGCCCCTGTACGGCCGAATCGGAACAGTTGTGCGTCGATGTCGCGGCGCACATGAAGGAAGTCTGCGGTCGACTGGGAATTCCATACATATTCAAGGCTTCCTACGACAAGGCCAACCGTAGCTCCGGAAAATCGGTCCGCGGCCTGGGCCTCGATCAAGGACTGCGCATTTTCTCCGAAGTGCAGCGCCAGGTTGGTGTGCCGGTGCTGACCGACGTCCACGGCATCGACGAGATCGCGCCGGTGGCAGCGGTGGTCGATGTGCTGCAGACGCCGGCCTTCCTCTGTCGCCAGACCGATTTCATCCACGCCGTCGCTTCCTGCGGCAAGCCGGTCAATATCAAGAAGGGCCAGTTCCTGGCGCCGGGCGACATGAAGAACGTCGTCGACAAGGCGCGTGAAGTGAATAACGGCGCCGACAACCTGATGGTCTGCGAGCGTGGCGTGTCGTTCGGCTACAACAACCTCGTTTCGGACATGCGCAGCCTGGCGATCATGCGCGAAACCGGTTGCCCCGTGGTTTTCGATGCGACCCACAGCGTTCAGTTGCCGGGCGGGCAGGGCACGACTTCCGGCGGTCAACGCGAATTCGTGCCGGTGCTGGCGCGAGCGGCCGTTGCCGTCGGCATCTCCGGCTTGTTCATGGAAACCCATCCATGCCCGGAAAAAGCCTGGTCGGATGGCCCGAACAGTTGGCCGCTGGCGCGCATGGAATCTCTTCTGACGACGCTGGTCGCGCTAGACCGGATTGTCAAGGCAGCTGGCTTTGAGGAGTTGAGGTGACACAAAAGGGGTACCTGATTGTCGAGGCCAGGGTCGAAGCAATCAGCGGCCCTGTTGCAGGGATACTTCCAGACTGGCCAGGCCTTGGCGCAATCGTGTTGGGATTTCGTCGCCA
>DATIUN010000030.1:0-5343 GCA_035466795.1 Azonexus sp.
ACTACCTGTTGCGCCACGCCCCGCGGGACATGCGTACCTTGTCCGCCTTCATCGGCGCGCTCGACCGGTACACGCTCGAACACAAACGCGCCGTCACGCTGCCCTTGCGGCGCGAACTGCTCAACGAAACACTGCCGCTGGATCTCAGACAATGAACCTCGCCCTCTTCGACCTCGACAACACCCTCATCGCCGGCGACTCCGATTTCGAGTGGGCGCAATTCCTGATTACCAAGGGCGTCGTCGATCGCGAAATCCAGGAAGCGAAGAACATCGCGTTCTACGACCAGTACAAGGAAGGAACCCTCGACATCAACGAGTTTCTCGCCTTCCAGCTTGCCCCGCTGACCCGCCACCCGCGGGCCGAACTGGACGCCTGGCACCGTGAATTCATGGATCGCCACATCCGCCCGCTGATCGGCGACAAGGCCCGCGAACTGGTGCGCCGACACCTGGCCAGCGGCGATCTGTGCGCCGTCGTCACCGCCACCAACAGCTTCGTCACCCGCCCGATCGTCAGCGAATTCGGCATTCCGCACCTGATCGGCACGATTGCCGCGGTCGACGTCGAAAACGGGGCATTTTCCGGCAGTCCGCGCGGCACGCCCTCGTTCCGCGACGGCAAGATCGAACGCGTCGAAAGCTGGCTCGAATCGCTCGGCCTGTGGTGGGGCAGCTTCGCCGAAAGCTTTTTCTACAGCGACTCGCACAACGACCTGCCGCTCATGGGTAAGGTCACGACGCCGGTGGCCGTCGACCCGGACCAGACGCTGCACCGGCACAGCAGCGAAATGGGCTGGAAAATCATTACTTTGCGGTAGAATTCCGGCTTTTCGCAGCGCGCAATGCGCTCCCTGAACGGCACTACGTGATCCGCAAACTCATCTCCAGCGTCTTCCGCGGCAAGAAGGCCACGCCCAGTCACCACGAACCGGCTGTCATTCCCGTTTCCACCCACCGTATCACCCGCGACCGCATCAGCAGCGGCAGCCGGCGCGTCTGCGAGGGTTTGCAGCAGCAGGGCCACAAGGCCTTCGTCGTCGGCGGCGCCGTGCGCGACCTGCTGATCGGCGCCGAGCCCAAGGATTTCGACGTCGCCACCGACGCCACGCCGGAACAGGTCCGTCACGTCTTCCGCCGCTCGCGCATCATCGGCCGCCGCTTCCAGATCGTCCATGTGATGATGGGGCACGAGACCATCGAGGTCACCACCTTCCGCGGCACGCTCGACGCCAACACCAAGAAGGACGAACACGGCCGCGTGCTGCACGACAACGTCTTCGGCTCACAGGCGGAAGATGCCGCGCGCCGCGACTTCACCGCCAATGCACTGTATTACGATCCGGCGACCGAGGCGGTCATCGACTATCACCGCGGCGTCGGCGACCTCAAGCAGAAAACCCTGCGCATGATCGGCGAGCCGCGCGCCCGCTACCGCGAAGATCCGGTGCGTATGCTGCGCGCCGTGCGCCTTGCCGCCAAGCTCGGCCTGCAGATCGACCCGGCAGCGAGCAAGCCGATCCGCGAAATGGCCGAACTGCTGGAAAACGTGCCGCCCGCCCGCCTCTTCGACGAAATGCTCAAGCTGCTGACTTCCGGCCATTCGGTCGAATGCATCACCCAGTTGCGCGATGAGGGGCTGCACCACGGCCTGCTGCCGCTGCTCGACGTCATCCTCGAACAGCCGATGGGCGAGAAGTTCGTCATGCTGGCGCTGGCCAACACCGACGAGCGCGTCCGCCAGGGCAAGGGTATCTCGCCCGGCTTCCTGTTCGCCACCCTGCTCTGGCACGAAGTCCTGGCGCACTGGGAAAAGCTCAAGGCCAGTGGCGAGTCGAAAATTCCTGCACTTTTCCAGGCGATGGACACAGTGCTCGACGTGCAGGCTGAAAAGCTCGCCATTACCCGGCGCATCGCCGGCGACATCAAGGACATCTGGCTGCTGCAACCGCGTTTCGAGGCGCGCGCCGGCAAACGCCCCTACGGCCTGCTCGAACAGCCGCGCTTCCGCGCCGGTTACGACTTCCTGCTGCTGCGCGCCGAATCCGGCGAAGTCGGGCAGGAACTGGCCGACTGGTGGACCCGCTTTCAGGACGCCGATGGCGAAGAGCGCGCGCGCATGCTGCTGCCGGAACAGGCCGGCGACAAGAAGCGCCGCCGGCGGCGCAAAAAGCCGGCTGCCGCGCAGGATGCCCCAGCGGGCGGCGGCGCCGCCGAATGAACACCGCCTACGTCGCCCTCGGCGCCAATCTCGGCAACCCGACGGCCGCCGTGCTGGCCGCCTTCGCGGCGCTCGCCAACCTGCCGGAAAGTCGCGTCGCGCGCTGTTCGTCGCTCTATCGCACCGCCCCGGTCGGCATCCTCAGCCAGCCTGACTTCGTCAACGCCGTCGCGGTGCTGGAAACCACACTGGCCCCCGAAGCCCTGCTCGACGCGCTGCTCGACATCGAAGCCCGTTTCGGACGCGTCCGCCGCGAGCGGAACGGGCCGCGCACCCTTGACCTCGATCTGCTGCTCTACGACGACATCGAACTCGACCTGCCGCGCCTGACCCTGCCGCATCCGCGCCTGCATCTGCGCGCCTTCGTGCTCCTGCCGCTCGCCGAAGTCGCCCCCGATCTCGCCATTCCGCGGCGCGGCAGTCTCGCCGCCTGGCTGCCGGCGGTCGCCAACCAGGGCATCGTCAGGTTGTGACCGCGCTCGGCATGCAGGTCCCGGTGCTTTGGCAGACCGTCGTCCTGCTGTCGCTGTCGAATGTCTTCATGACCTTCGCCTGGTACGCGCACCTCAAGCATCTCAACGAGAAGCCATGGTGGATCGCGGCGCTGATTTCCTGGGGCATCGCGCTGTTCGAATACCTGATCCAGGTACCGGCCAACCGCATCGGCAATACCGAGATGAGCCTCGCGCAGCTGAAGATCTTGCAGGAAGCCATCACGCTGACCATCTTCGTGCCCTTCGTTATTTTTTACATGGGCCAGCCGCTCAAGCTTGACTATTTGTGGGCCGCCCTGTGTATCCTTGGCGCCGTCTATTTCGTTTTCCGGTCATAGCCAACCCATGTCCGCTCAGAGCACCACCCGCCGCCTGACCCAGGCCGACCTCGCCAAGCTCTACCAGGCCGGCGAGAAGATCGTCATGTTCACCTGCTACGACGCCAGCTTCGCGCGCCTGCTCGACGGCGCCGGAGTCGAATCGCTGCTGATCGGCGATTCGCTGGGCAACGTCATCCAGGGCCACGACACGACGCTGCCGGTCACCGTCGCCGACATCGCCTACCATGTCGCCGCCGTCAAGCGCGGTTCCGATCACCCCTTCATCATCGCCGACATGCCCTTCGGCAGCTATCAGGAAGCGCCAGCGCAGGCTTTCCGCAACGCCGTCACGCTGATGGCGGCCGGCGCGCAGATGGTCAAGCTGGAAGGCGGCCGCGAAATGGCGGCCACCGTCGAATTTCTGGTCAGCCGCGGCATCCCGGTCTGCGGCCACGTCGGCCTGACCCCGCAGTCGGTGCATGCGCTCGGTGGCTACAAGGTGCAGGGCAAGGGCGAAGCCGCCGCGCAGCGCCTCAAGGACGACGCACTGGCGCTGCAGCAGGCCGGGGCGACGATGGTCGTCCTCGAAGCCATCCAGGCCGTGCTGGCCACCGAGGTCACCACGCTGCTGAACATCATCACCATCGGCATCGGCGCCGGCAAGGACTGCTCGGGCCAGGTCATGGTCGTGCACGACGCCTTCGACATCCCGCCGGGCAAAAAAGCCAGGTTCGTCCGCAACTTCATGGACGGCGCCTCCAGCATCGCCGATGCCGCCGCCCGCGCCGTGGCCGCCGTCAAGGACGGCAGCTACCCCAGCCCCGAACATACTTACTCGGCTTAAAACCATGCAAATCCATTCCGCCATCGCCGACCTGCGCACGGCGCTGAAGAACCGCGGCCGCGTCGTTTTCGTGCCAACCATGGGCAATCTGCACGCCGGCCACATCAGCCTGATGGAACAGGCGCGGGCGCATGGCGACACCGTCGTCGCGTCGATTTTCGTCAATCGCCTGCAGTTCGGCCCGCACGAGGATTTCGACAAGTATCCGCGCACCTTTACAGCCGATTGCGACCAGCTGGCTAGCGCCGGCGTCGATGTGCTGTTCGCGCCGACCGAGGCCGACCTCTATCCGGAGCAGCAGGAATACACGGTCGAGCCGCCGGCCATCCAGCACCAACTCGACGGCAAGTTCCGTCCCGGCCATTTTCGTGGCGTCGCCACGGTGGTACTCAAGCTTTTCAACTGCGTCCAGCCGCAGGTCGCCATCTTCGGCATGAAGGATTACCAGCAGTTGATGGTCATCCGCAACATGACTCGCCAATTCGCCCTGCCGATCGCCATCGTCGGCGGCGCCACCGTGCGCGCCGACGACGGCCTTGCACTGTCGTCGCGCAATGGCTACCTGAGCGCGGCCGAGCGCGCCGAGGCGCCGCGCCTCTATCGCGAGCTGAAGCGGATTCGCGACGCCATCCGGCAAGGCCAGGACAATCTCGCCGACCTGGAAAATGCCACAATTTCGGCGTTGACCGCAGCCGGCTGGAAAACCGATTATGTTGCGGTGCGACAACAGTCCGACCTGGGCATCCCGCAGGGCATCGACATCCCGCTGGTAGTGCTTGCCGCCAGCCGTCTGGGCAACACGCGGCTCATCGACAACATCGAGATTTGACGGGTATTGCTGGGGTGCAACAAGACCATTGACAGCGTGAATGCAGTCGCTACAATTCGCTTCCCCGCCAACCTTCTGGATGAGTGAAACCATGCAGAGAACGATGCTGAAATCCAAGCTGCACCGCGTGACCGCTACCCACGCCGACCTGCACTACGAAGGTTCCTGCGCCATCGATCAAGACCTGCTCGAAGCAGCCAATATCAAGGAATACGAACAGATCGACATCTGGAACGTCAACAACGGCGAGCGTTTCACCACCTACGCCATTCCCGCCGAACGCGGCTCCGGGGTCATCTCGGTCAATGGCTCGGCAGCCCGCCGCGCGGCGCCCGGCGACATCCTGATCATCGCCACCTTTGCCGTGTACAACGAACTCGAACTGGCCAAGTACGAGCCGGAACTGATCTACGTCGATTCGCAGAACCGCATCACCCGGCGCGGCCACAAGATTCCGGTGCAGGCCGCCGCCTGAAACCCGCTCGCCGGTAGAGAAAATCAAAGAACCGCCGCGGCGGTTCTTTTTCATTCCGGCACCGGCAACCCTGCCCTTCTATTCCTTGGCGGTGGTGGTACCTGCCTTCGGCTTGCGGCTCCGCGGCGTGCGCGCCCGCTTTGCCGCTGGCGTTCCTGCAT
>DATIUN010000031.1:0-3332 GCA_035466795.1 Azonexus sp.
GAAGCCGACAGCTGGATCAAGAGCAGTGCCGAGTTCTTCACCGCCGTCAGTGCCCAGAAGGCCGCCAATACCGCCATCCGCTTCTTCGTCGGCTTGTCCGTGGCCTTCGGTATCGCCAGCGTCCTGGTCGTGGTCGTCGTCCAGAAATCGCGCGAGATCGGCATCCTCCGTGCCATGGGGATTTCCCGCGGGCAGATTCTCCGTGTGTTCCTGTTGCAAGGGGGGCTGCTCGGACTTGCGGGGGCCCTGGTTGGCAGCGCCATCGGCTTGCTGGCTCTATTGTCCTGGCAGCACTTTGAAATCAACGCGGATGGCACACCGTTGTTTCCGCTGGTCTTCGATTCCGAGTTGTTCATCACGGCACTGCTGCTGGCTACGCTGACCGGCCTCGGGGCAGCGTTCGCGCCCGCCCTGCGGGCTGCTCGCCTCGATCCCGTGGTGGCAATCCATGGCTGAGTTGCAGCGTTACCCGGTGCCTGCCGATGCGACCCCGGATGTGGGCCGCGTGGTGGTCGAAATGAAGGATGTGCGCAAGGCGTTCAACGTCGGCACGCCGATCGAGACCGAAGTCCTGCACGGCATCGACCTGACGCTGGACAAGGGCGAGTTCTGCGCCGTCATGGGGCCTTCGGGTTCGGGGAAGAGCACCTTGCTCAACCTCGTGGGTCTGCTCGACCGGCCGACATCCGGCACGCTGGCGGTATGCGGCGAGGAAACCACGACGCTCGACGACCGCTCGCTGACGCGTCTGCGTGGCCACAACATCGGATTCGTGTTCCAGTATCACCACCTGATCACCGCTTTCAGTGCCCTCGAGAACGTGATGATGCCGATGCTCGGCGCCGCCGGATTCGCCAACAAGGCGATGCGCGAACATGCCGCCGCGCTGATCGGCGATGTCGGCCTGACCGCCTGGCAGGATAACCTGGCAGGCAATCTGAGCGGCGGTCAGCAACAGCGGGTGGCCGTGGCGCGGGCACTGGCAATGGACCCGGCACTGATTCTGGCCGATGAGCCGACCGGCAACCTCGATACAAAAAGTGCCGACGAGGTGTTCGCGCTGCTCCGTCGCTTCAATCGTGATCAAGGGACGACCGTGCTGTTCGTGACCCATAACCCGGCCCTGGCATCCCGCTGCGACAAGACCATCCACGTGATCGACGGGATAGTCAGCGGTTGAGGGCGGGGCAAAGGGTATTGATGGCCTGCAGCGCGGACAAACAACAGGCGTCGTGGGCCCAGCCTGCCGTGCCGCGGTTCTCTGTGCGCCAGCGAACGGACTCCAGGGGACTAGCGGTGTAGCCTTGTAATATAGCTCCCGGTGGTCGAAGGACCGCCAATTTCAGCGGAGTTCAATAATGAGCCAAGAGGAATTCAGATGAAATATTCGATCATCTTTGCAGCGGTGCTGGTTGCGTTGGCAACAAGCGCATGCGAGAAGCAGACGGTCCCGACACCGACTGTCGTCACTGTTCCCGTTCCGGGTCCTGCCGGACCGACCGGCGCCACTGGCGCCACCGGAGCGGGCGGATTGGCCGGATCGACCGGGTCAAGCGGGTTGGCCGGGCCCACCGGCGCTACGGGCGCCACCGGATCCACCGGCGGAACCGGGGCGACGGGTGAGCAAGGCAAGACTGGCGGCGACACCGTTGTGGTCATTCCACCGGCGCCGGCGCGCTGAGCATCGTGTAACGCCCGATCGGCAAGGCATGAGGGCGGCGGGATTCCTGTCTTCGCCGCCGATTCTGCGGTGCTGCTTCGTATTGCGGGTCAATCATGGCAGGTCGTATTCATGAACTGATTGCGGGGTTGGCAGCCTTCCTGTTCCTTGCGGCAGGTTGCGCTGCGCTGCCCGATACCGACGCGCTCATCGATCAGAATGCCGGGCAGGCGGCCAGGTTCGAGAATGCGAGCGGACCCCTCTCGGCGGAAAAGAACGCTGAGGTCGTCGCCGATCTGAAAAGCAAGTCCGGCGACATCGATATTCTCGACAAGCAGATTGCGCTGGAACAGGCCATCGTCGGCAGCCCGCTGATCATGGGCAACAAGGTCGTCCTGTTGCAGGATGGTGCAGCCACCTACGGCGCGATGTTTGCCGCGATCCGTGCCGCCCGTGACCATATCAACTTGGAGTCCTACATCATCGAGGACGATGAAATCGGGCGCCAGTTCGCGGATCTCTTGCTGGCCCAGCAGCGCCGTGGCGTTCAGGTCAATCTGATCTATGACAGCTTCGGCGGCATCAATACGCCGAAGGCCTTCTTCGACCGCTTGCACGAAGGCGGCGTCAACATCCTCGAGTTCAACCCGATCAACCCGCTCGCGGCCAAGGAATCATGGCAGATCAACAACCGCGATCACCGAAAATTGCTGGTGGTCGACGGACGGATAGCCTTCATTGGCGGCATCAACATTAGCAGTGTCTACTCGTCCGGCTCGGCTGCCCGGCGCAACCGCAAGCCTGCGGAATCAAAGGTCCCCTGGCGGGATACCGACCTGCAGATCGAAGGCCCAGCGGTGGGTGAATTGCAAAAGCTGTTTATCGAAACCTGGGAAAAACAGCGTGGCAAGCCGCTGACCAAAAAGGACTATTTTCCCGAGTTGACCGCGCAAGGCAAGGATATCGTGCGGGCGATCGGCAGTACGCCTGACGACCCGTACAGTCTGATCTACCTGACACTGATCTCGGCGATCGGTAACGCCGAGCGACAGATACACCTGACCAACGCCTACTTCGTGCCCGATCCCCAGTTGCTCAAGGCGTTGATCGATGCGGCTGGGCGTGGCGTCGATGTGACGATGATCCTGCCCGGCCATTCCGACTCGGAAATCGTCTTTCATGCCGGCCGCTCGCATTATTCCGCGCTGCTCAAAGGTGGCGTCAGGATTTACGAGCGACGTGGGGCGCTGCTCCACTCCAAGACAGCACTCATTGATGGCGTCTGGTCGTGCGTCGGTTCGACCAATCTCGACTGGCGCAGCTTCCTAGACAACGATGAGGTCAATGCCGTCGTCCTGGGGCGTGACTTCGCGCAGCAGATGAAGGCCATGATTGCCCGCGACCTCGAAGCATCGGAACGCATCACGCTGGAGAGCTGGGAACAGCGAGCCTTGATGCTGCGAATAAAGGAGTGGGGCGCCAGATTGTTGCAGCGGCTGCTTTAGAGTCCAGGCATTTGGCATCGAGGAAACGCGACGATTGTGGACCAGTGCGGAATATGCTGTTCCCGGGTATCCAGTGCGCCGGCTACAAAAAGATGCCCAGGGCGGACTGGCCGCTCCGGGCGAAGTGCTGAAGGCGTCCGAGAGGAGGGTAGAGCGAACACCTGACG
>DATIUN010000032.1:0-5878 GCA_035466795.1 Azonexus sp.
CTCCCGGAAGACGCCGCGATTGCGGGTGGCTCTTCCTCGTCGAGCGGCGTAACGGTCACCTCGACCTCGGGCTCGGCGCCGCCCCCGCCGAGGATGATTCCGCGTAGCGGGGAGATGTCGCCGAAATCACGGCCGATGGCGACGGTGATGTGTTCGGTGTCGGGCAGCAGGTTGTTGGTCGGATCAAAATCCACCCAGTCGTTGGCAAATCCAGGCGCATAGACCGAAACCCAGGCATGCGAGGCGTCGGCACCGATCAGCCGCGGCTTGCCCGGCGGCGGTCGGGTCAACAGGTAGCCGCTGACGTAGCGCGCGGCGAGGCCGAGGGCGCGCAGGCAGGCGATCATCAGGTGGGCGAAGTCCTGGCAGACGCCGCGCTTCTTCTCCAGCACTTCCATGACCGGCGTCGACACCGTGGTGGCTTCCGGATCGAACTTGAATTCCCGGAATATCTTCGCCATCAGCGCCCGGGCGCCGACCAGCGCCGGTGTTCCGGGCGGGAAGCAGTCGGCGGCATACTGCGCCAGTTCGTGCTTGATGCGGACATGCGCGCTCTCGAACAGGAAACGCATCGCGTCGAGATCCTCGGGCCGCGGTGCTAGCGCATTGTAGGCCAGCCGCTCGCGCACCTGTTCCCATGGTAGCGACCTTTCAAGGTGCCGGGGCAGATGCGGGTACACGGCGATGGTCATCGCCGAGCGGATGTGCAGTGCGTCATGCGGCGCGTGAAAGGCGATCCAGGTCACCGGATTGCCGAAGGCGTCCTGTCCGTCGCGCCGCCAGGATGGCCGGGGTTCGATGTCGATCTGCTGTTCCTCGATCCGTTGCCAGTCGAGGACACGCGGTGAAAGATGGAGCTGCTGCTGCGACAGCGACACGGCGCTGTCGTATTCGTAGCGCGTCTCGTGCAGCACGTGATAGCGGATGGCCTCCATGCTCAGAGCGCCATCGTCTGCCGGCTGACATCCGACACATGCGTGAAGTAGCGCATGGCCAGCCAGTCGGACAGTTCGCCGGCGGCAGCATCGAGTTCATCGAGCAGGGTCGCCAGATCCTCGCACGGCGAGCAGTTGCGGCACTGGCTGAACTGCAGGTGCTCGAAGCGGCCGAGATCGAAGGCGCGCAGACGTTTGAGCGCGGCGCCCAGGCGCGGATCGCCCGCTGCGTCGAGCTCGCGCATCATCCGCTCGAGGTAGCGGGCCAGCACGCTGGCCTGGAAGACCACGCCATGCGGGTTGCTGTCGTCGAACACCAGCAGGTCGAGAACCGGCAGCAGTTCCGGCAGGCGCGAATAGCGCGAACGGTAGGTAATGATCGAATCGGCCAGTTCGAGCAGCCACTCCAGCGCGCCGGGACCCCGTGTCGATGCCATGCGCAGGAAGTTGGCCAGCGCCTGGGCGAGGAAGGACAGGCGTTCCAGGCGGCGACCGATGATCAGGAAACGCCAGCCGTCATCACGCGTCATGTTGTCCATCGCGAAGCCGGTCAGCGACGATGAGACGCCGAGTACGCGGTCGAGGAAGGCGATCGCCTCGGTCAGCGTCGGGTGGCGCTTGAGCGCAGCCTGCTGCTCGCGCTGCAGGCGGTTCAGCGAGTGCCAGTGGTCCAGCGACAGGCGCTCGCGAACGTGGGTCGCCGACCACATGACGTTGCGGATCGTGCCAGCCAGGCTGCCCGGCTGCTCCGGATCGTAGATCGCCTCGAGTAGCGCATGCTCGCTGCCGGCACTGATTTCGTCATCTTCTTCAGGAGCGGGCAGGATATGCAGGCGCAAGGCCAACTCGAGCGCCGACTCGACCGCCGGCGTTTTCTCGCCACCGGCCTCGACGAGGCGGCTGAGGGCGACGCGCAGCATGCGCGCGCTGTCGTCGAAGCGTTCCGAGTAGCGACCGAGCCAGAACAGGTTCTCGACCACGCGCGAGGTCAGGTTGGCGCCGGCACGCACGATTTCGCGCACGCCGAGTGACGGGGTGAGCATCGTGAATTCGCTGACCGGGCCTTGCGCCAGCACCCACGCATCCTTGGACGAGCCGCCGCGCTGCATCGAGATGATGCGCGCATTGGCACCAGTGGCGACGCGGGCCAGGCCGCCCGGCATCACCGAGTAACCGTCGGGCGTCATCACCGCATAGGCGCGCAGGCCGACCGGACGCGCCAGCAGGCGACGCGCGTGCGAACGGCTCCAGCCCGGTGCCTGCGACAGGTCGATCATCTCCTGGGCGACATAGGCGTGCGGCCGCGCCTCGATGCGCTGCAGCAGCTCGGCCCGCGCCGCGCCCTTCAGTTCGTAGCCGAAGACCGGATCCATGCGCTGCGACGGATAGGCCGGCTTGATGACGAGGTCGTCGAAGTTCTCGCGGACATAGTCGAGCGCCGGCTTTTCGCCGCACCACCAGGTCGCCACCGAAGGCATCGCCAGTTCCTCGCCCAGCAGTTCGCGGCAGATCGCCGGCAGGAACCCCATCAACGCCCCGGAACCGAGCATGCCGCTGCCCAGTGCGTTGGCGACGACGACCCGACCGGCGCGCGCGACATTGATCAGGCCGGGAATGCCAAGCGCCGAATCGCCGCGCAGCTCGAGCGGATCGCAGAAGGCATCGTCCTGCCGGCGCAGGATGACATGGACGCGCTTGAGGCCGCGCAGGGTCTTGAGATACACGGTATCGCCACGCACTGTCAGGTCCTGGCCCTCGACCAGCGGGTAGCCCAGATAGCGCGCCAGATAGGCATGCTCGAAATAGGTTTCGTTGTACGGCCCCGGCGTCAGCAACACCACATGCGGCTGTTCGTCGCCTTCGAGCGGCGCGAGCGCCGCGAGGCCATCCTGCTGGCCACGGAAAAAGTCGGCGACATGCTGGACATGCAGGTCGCGGAACATCTCGGGGAAGACGCGCGAAACGATCAGCCGGTTCTCCAGCGCGTAGCCCGCCCCCGAGGGCGCCTGCGTGCGGTCGGCGATGACCCACCAGCGGCCGTCCGGCGATCGTGCGAGGTCGACCGCATAATGATGCAGCCAGACGCCGCCCGGCGGCTTGATCCCCTGGCACGGCCACAGGTAACCGTGCTGGCCGTACACCAGCGCCGGCGGCAACAAGCCTTCCGAAAGCAATTTCTGTTCACCATAGAGGTCGGCCAGCATGGCGTTGAGCAGCGTCGCGCGCTGGGCCACGGCAGCCGAAACCTCGGCCCATTCGTCATGCGGGATGATCAGCGGCAGCGGATCGAGCGCCCACGGACGGTCCGAACCCTTGGGGTCGGCATAGACATTGTAAGTGACCCCGTTTTCCTGAATCCGCCGGTCGACGAATTCGAGCCGCTCCTGCATATCTTCCGGCGCCACCGAATCGAGATGGCCGAGAAATTTCCGCCAGTGCGGACGCACCGCCCCTTTTTCCGCCAACATTTCGTCGTAACGGTGGGGGCTGTGCGGATAGATCGCGAGTAGGGTACGGGCCATAGCGCCTGAAGGGAAGGCGGACGGGCCGTTGTCAGCCCGGTCGGGAAATCACACCTGCATTTTCAGCAGTCAGAAACGGCGCAAGTCTAGCGTAAACGGATGCTCGGCGCTGACCTCCGGCGCCGCGACCTGCATCCTGCCGGGCGTGTGACCGAAACGGAAGAAGCGCGCCAGGCGCCGGCTCTCGGCCTCAAAGGCATTGACCGGGAAGGTATCGAAGCTGCGCCCGCCGGGATGGGTCACGTGATACTGACAGCCGCCCAGTGACCGCTCCATCCAGGTATCGACCAGGTCGAAGACCAGCGGCGCATGGATGCCGATGGTCGGATGCAGGCACGAGTCCGGCTGCCAGGCGCGATACCTCACGCCGGCAACGAATTCGCCGTTGGTTCCGCTATTCTGCAGTGGCACCGGCACGCCGTTGCAGGTCAGCACGTAGCGATCCGGCGCCATGCCCCTGACCTTGACCTGAACCCGTTCGACCGAGGAATCAACGTAGCGCACGGCACCGCCGGCCGCGCCTTCTTCACCCATGACATGCCAGGGCTCGAGGGCGTGGCGCAATTCGAATTCGATGCCCTTGACCGCGAAATCGCCGTATTTCGGGAAGCGGAATTCGAAATGCGGCGCGAACCATTCCGTCTTGAACGGGAAGCCGGCAGCCTGCATCTCGTCCATGACGTCGCGAAAATCCTGCTCGACGTAGAACGGCAGCATGAAGCGGTCGTGCAGTTCGGTTCCCCAGCGCGCCAGCCGGGCCGGGGCATACGGCTCTTCCCAGAAGCGGGCGATCATCGCGCGCAGCAGCAGTTGCTGGGTCAGCGACATGCGCGCATGCGGCGGCATCTCGAAAGCGCGCAACTCGAGCAGACCGAGGCGGCCGGTCGGGCCATCCGGCGAAAACAGCTTGTCGATACAGAACTCGGCACGGTGGGTATTGCCGGTGACATCGGTCAGCAGGTTGCGGAGGACGCGGTCGACCAGCCACGGCGGAATGTAATCGCCGACCTGCGGGATCTGGCCAAAGGCGATTTCCAGTTCGTAGAGGCTGTCATTGCGCGCCTCGTCGACGCGCGGCGCCTGGCTGGTCGGCCCGATGAACAGGCCGGAGAACAGGTAGGACAGGCTCGGGTGATTGTGCCAGTAGGCAATCAGGCTGCGCAGCAGGTCCGGGCGGCGCAGGAAGGGCGAATCGTTCGGTGTCGCGCCGCCGAGGACGAAGTGATTGCCGCCGCCGGTGCCGGTGTGGCGCCCGTCGACCATGAATTTCTCGGTGCTCAGCCGTGAAAGGTGTGCGGCGTCGTAGAGATGGGTAGTCTGGTTGACCAGTTGATCCCAGTTCTTCGCCGGATGGACGTTAACCTCGATGACGCCAGGATCGGGCGTCACCCGGAAGTTGGTCAGCCGTGGGTCGCCGGGTGGCTCGTAGCCTTCCATGATGACGGGCATCGCGAGCTCTGCTGCGGTCGACTCGACAACAGCGACCAATTCCAGGTAATCGTCCAGTGCCTCGGTCGGCGGCATGAAGATGTAGAGCCTGCCGTCGCGCGCTTCGGCAGACATCGCCCGCCGGCTTATCCAGGCGGCTGACTCCTTGAATCCGGGGACCGTGTCGGGCGCCTTGCCACGGCCGGCCACCGCCTCGGCCACGACAGCAGGCGTCAGCGCTGTCCACGCAGCGGTCTGGCGAACGACTTCGGCGTGGCTGCGCAACGGCGCCTGCGTCTGCGAGGGGTCCGGCGGGTTGACATAGGGATAGTCGCTTTTTGCGGTCCACGGCTGCGAATCGAGCGGCAGGCGATAGCCCATCGCCGAATCGCCCGGGAACAGGTAGCAGCGTTGCGCGCGCAGGAACCACGGGCCGGTCTGCCATTGCTTGTGCTCGTTCTTCATGACCGGCAGCACGTGACCGACGGTATGGGTAAGGCCCTGTGTGAACACCTTCATCAGGCGCTCGCGCTCGAGCGGATCGTCGACCCGCGAATCGAAGGGATCGACGTTACCCGGCAGGCGGCGCTCGCGCCACATGTAATAGAAGGCATCCTCGAAGGCCGGGAAAACGTACTGCGGATCGAGCCCCAGCCGTTCGGCGACGCGCCTCATGAAGCGCTCCGAATGCTCGCTGGTCACGCCGTATTCCTTCTTTTCGTCGGCGTAGAGATCCGGCGAATTCCAGATCGGCTCACCGTCTTTGCGCCAGAAGCAATTGAGACTCCAGCGCGGCAGTTGCTCGCCGGGATACCACTTGCCCTGTCCGAAGTGCATCAGGCCGTTCGGCGCATATTTCTCGCGCAGACGATGAAACAGTTCGGCGGCGTAGATCCGCTTGGTCGGGCCGAGCGCGGCGGTGTTCCATTCGGCGCCGTCGGGGTCGTTGACCGCGACGAAGGTCGGTTCGCCGCCCTGGGTCAGGCGGACATC
>DATIUN010000033.1:0-2939 GCA_035466795.1 Azonexus sp.
CGCCGCCCGTCCTGTGCACAGGCAATCATCGTCGATGCGCCGTCGATCGGCGTGAACGATGCGGCCATGTGCCGATCCTGGAAGCCCTCCATCGCGGCGAGATCGTGCCAGGCCGGCCGTGGAACGCTCGACAGGCGCGGCGAGAGACTGTCGATGAACAAGCGGTCGTCGTCCGTGGCGGGACGCAAGGTGACGGTGGTCATGAGGCCACTTTACCACTAGGGTGTGTGGACTCTAGGGGATTCCCAAGCGGGCCATGCCATGATTCAAGGCTGTCTTTTGGGAGACAGCGTTGGGAGCTTTGGACCGTCTGATCCTGCGGGACGACCAATGGGAGCGGATAGCGCCACATATCATCGGTGACGAACGCACGCGCGGCACGTCTGGGCGAGACAATCGCCTATTCGTGGAGGGAGTTCTGTGGATCGTGCGAACGGGCTCGCCGTGGCGCGATCTGCCGGAGCAGTTCGGAGCCTGGAACAGCGTGTTCCGGCGCTTCAGCCGATGGAGCCGCAAGGGTGTCTGGCAGCGGATCTTCGACGCTTTGTCGGCCGATCCGGACTTCGAATACCTCATATTGGATTCCACGATCGTCCGCGCCCATCAGCACGCTTCAGGCGCTCAAAAGGGGGGCCTGAAGATCAGGCTCTCGGCCGCTCGCGCGGCGGGCTGAGCACCAAGATCCATATGGCAGTGCGCGGGCTCGGTTGCCCGGTTCGCTTCATCCTTACCGCGGGACAACGGGGAGACGCGCCACAGGGCGAGCCTCTGCTCGCCGACCTGCCGGCAAGATTCGTCATGGCCGATACCGCCTACGACAGCAACACGCTGAGAGCCAACGTCGCCGCGAAGGGCGCAATCGCCGTCATTCCCAACAACCCGTCGAGAGCGCAAAATTACCCGCTCGACAAGCATCTCTACGCCCAGCGGCATCTCGTCGAATGCTGCTTCGCAAGACTCAAGCAGTTCCGACGCGTCGCCACCCGCTTCGAGAAGACCGCTCGAAACTACTTCGCCGTCATCACTCTCGCTGCCATCGTCATTTGGACGCGTTAAGTGTCAACACATCCTAGCATTACAGTTGCATTTTTCGTTTGAGGTGAGCCCGTCTTGCGAGAGCCTGGTGTGCCCTTCGCCAAAGTGACCAAGCGAGCGTGTGGCTGGAAGGGATATGGCGCTGGGCGAGCTTGATCGCGATGCGGCGGATTTCCTGGATCGACCAGCGGATCAGGACCGACGGTTCGAGCGAGGGCGCGATGTTTTTTTGACTGCCAGGGAAGCATTGGCGTGATGTCGGATGACAGCCATCATGGCGAAGGCCAGCATGACGAGTGAGACATGGCGGTGCCAACCATGCCAGGAACGGGTTTCGTTGTGATCGAGGCCGAGTTCGTTCTTGGCGGTTTCGAAGCTGTCCTCGATGGCCCAGCGATGTCCTTCCACTGCGACCAGCTTCTTCATGGATGTGCCCTTGGGGCACCATGTCGAGAAGAAGGCGAGATCGCCGTCGGCGATGTTGCGGCGGATCAGAAGGCCCCGCGTCCAGTCGCCGGCAAGAGCGTCGCTGTATTCACCAACCTCGAGATCGGCCAGTTCAAGGTAGGCCCAGTCGTGCCAGCGCGGGCCTTTGGTTCCTGCACCGGACGACAAGCGCCGCCAGGCCCTCTTGGAGAGGCCTTGCGCGATCGTAGCGGCCGAACCGGAGACAAACAGCTTCTTGCCCCACGAGTGGAACACGTGATTGGAAGCCACACCCAGAACATAGCCCTTGCCGGCCTTGCGAAGCCGGGTTTCGATCTCTCCGGTACCATAGACGCTGTCTGCCGCTACGAAGGAGAATGGCACCTGGGCAGCGATCGCGTGCTCGATCATGCGTCGCGCGATCTTGGGCTTCGTTGCGAACTCCACGTCGTCCGGCACATGTGCTGCCTTCAAGCGCGCGGGACTGTCCGTCCAATCCTTGGGCAAATACAGTGACCGGTCGATGAAGGCATGGCCGTGACGCGAGACATAGGCGGCGAATACTCCGATCTGGCAATTGGTGATCTTGCCTGCCGAGCCGGTGTACTGGCGTGCCACCCCACAGGAGGCCTTGCCCTGCTTCAAAAAGCCGGTCTCGTCGATGACCAGAACCGCATCCTCCTCACCAAGTGTTTCCAGCGCGTATTCGCGGACAATATCGCGCAACGCATCGGCATCCCATCGCCCGCGGCCCAACAGCGCCTGCTGACGCCACGGACCACGATCGCCCGCCGCCTCGGCTCGCATCCACCCGGTCTTGCGCGGCTCGGGGCTCAACAGCCCATCGAGAAACTGTGCTGCAGAATCTGCAACTCGCTCTTGTGTGAACAGCGGGCGCAGGCGGCGCTTGGCGTCCCGTAGAGACGAGGCCCACAGCGCCAGCGTTTCTTCAACTGACGCGCCACCAATCATCGTGTCCCGAATCATGGTTGCCCATAGATTCAGAACCCACAGAAAAATGCAACTGTAATGCTAGGCCAAATCCAGTCGATGGTCGGCACCCGGATCACGGTGAATTTCGAGAACGCAGGCAAGCTCCTCATCGATGGGAGCGTGGTCGAGCTCGAGCCAGTCGAGCTTCCGCGGCGCTGAGTTCCTCCGGCGTATTCACGTTCATGAACGGGGCCGGATCGCCGGGCCACGTCAGCTCAGCCGCGACGTGGCGCTCGGCGAACTGCCCGACGCGCCGGATTCCCTCGTCGAGGACGGCCCGCCGCAGGTCGTCCACGAGCTTGACCGACCAGACGCCGAGCGACGGCTCGCGATGGCGGCCATGGCGTACCACCAGCACGTCGGGCTCCGGCACATGCATGTGCCCGCACAGCCGCACCGTCAGGTCGAGCGGCAGGAACGGCACGTCGGCCGGTGCCGTGAGGATCCAGCCGGCATGAGGGTGGTGTTTCAGCGACCATTCCATC
>DATIUN010000034.1:0-1754 GCA_035466795.1 Azonexus sp.
GACGAGAAACACCTCGTCACCACGCGTCACCTTGGCCGTTCCGCTGACGACAACCCAGTGTTCCGCCCGGTGATGATGCATCTGCAAGGAAAGCGCTGCACCCGGCTTGACGCCGATGCGCTTGACCTGAAAACGCTCGCCGGAATCCACACCGTCATACCAGCCCCATGGCCGGTAAACCTTGCGGTGCCACTGGGCCACGCTGCGCTTGTCGGCCTTGAGCCGATCGACGATCTTTTTCACATCCTGGGTAGCGTCGTGATGCGCAACCAAAACGGCGTCGTCGGTTTCCACCACCACCAGATTGCTCAGACCGATGCATGCTACCAGACGGCTCTCAGAAACCACCAGCGTGTCGCGGCAGGATTCCAGCATGACATCGCCCCGGGTCGCATTGCCGTCATCGCATTTCGGCAGTACTTTCCACAGCGCATCCCAGGCGCCGACATCCGACCAGCCCGCCGCAAGCGGAATCACCGCGCTGGCTGGCAGACCTGCCTGCCCGGTCGTCAGCCGTTCCATGACGGCATAGTCGATCGAATCGGACGGACATTTCTCGAAGGACGAACGGTCGAGACGGATAAAATCGCCATCTTCGCTACCGTCGGCCAGCGCTGCCTTGCATGCGGCGAGAATGTCGGGCCTGCAGATTTCCAGCGCGGTAAGCCAGGTCGCTGCCTGCATCACGAAAATGCCGCTGTTCCAGAGAAACTCGCCCGAGTCGAGATAGCGTTGCGCAGTCTCGCGATCCGGCTTTTCGACAAAACGGGCTAACTGGTAACCTCCCGATTCATCACCCAGTGGCGAGCCTTGCTGGATATAGCCGTAGCCGGTTTCCGGACAATCCGGCGTTATGCCGAACGTAACGGCCATTCCTTCAGCAGCTAACCTGGCCGCCTGCATGACGGATTCGCGGAAACTGTCGCCGTGCGCGATCACGTGATCGGCAGGCATGACGATCAACACCGGATCCGCATTGCCGCGGGTCGCCCACAAGGCCGCCAACGTCAGCGCCGGCGCGGTATTGCGTCCGAACGGCTCGAGAACGACCGTGGCGCGCTTGCCGAGCAGGCGAATCTGTTCGGCAACGATGAAGCGATGCTCTTCATTGCAAACTACCAAAGGCTCTAGAAGGCCGGGGATCCCGTCAACACGAGCCACCGTCGCCTGCAGCATGGACTGCTCGCCGACCAGCGGCAGCAGTTGCTTGGGATATTTTTCACGCGAGATCGGCCACAGGCGGGTGCCTGAACCTCCGGAGAGAACGACGGGAAGAAGTTCCAAAGTGGCCTCGTAAGTAGAAAACGAAGGATGGCCAAACCTGCTGCCCATAGCCGACGAAGAATGATTGTAATGGATCGCGTCAAGGCACTGATCAGGCGCGCCAGACTTTTTTCCGACTATTGCCGACCGTGAAATAGTTCCGGTATCTTTGTGACCTTTGGCATTAACCTAGCAGCGTTTCGTTTATGATGCTGCGTTGCTAGTTGTTCGGCTGGATTCGTCTGCGACCTGATTGGGGGAAAAACATGATTAAGATTCGTTCCGTTGCATTTTCCGGCGCCAAATGGCTGGTGGCCGCTTTTTCGGTTCTGCTGCTTGCCGCCTGCGCCAGTTCCTATCCGCCGGCCCCAAGCGCTGCGGCCGCGCCGGATTACAACTACAAGATCGGGCCGGGTGACAATCTGAATATCGTTGTCTGGCGCAATCCTGAGCTATCGATGTCGGTTCCGGTACGCCCTGATGGAAAGATC
>DATIUN010000035.1:0-1707 GCA_035466795.1 Azonexus sp.
GCGCTATCTGGCCGACCTGCATGGCGGCCGCGTCGATCCGCAACGGCTTGCCGAGAATTACGCGCCCGCATATTCGCCTGGCTTCGACCCCGATGCCCTGCTGCTGGCGGCAATCGCCAATGACCGCCTGGCCGAAGCAGCACGCCGTGCAGCGCCACCGTTGGCGCAATATCTCGAACTGCAGGAAGCGCTCGCCCGCTATCGCGAACTGGCGGGCAATCCGGCCTGGCGCAAGGCATTGCCGCCACCCGCCGGCGGCAAGCTGACGCCGGGGCAAACCTACGCCGGCCTGACGACGCTGGGCCAGCGCCTGCGCTTGCTCGGCGATCTGCCCGCCAATGGCGAGCCGCCATCAAGCTATGAAGGCAAGCTTGTCGATGGCGTCAGATCGTTTCAGGAACGGCACGGGCTGACGGCGGACGGCGTCCTCGGCAAGGGTACCCTCGAGCAGCTCGACGTGGCCCCGGAAGAGCGCGTCCGGCAGCTTGAACTGGCGCTGGAACGGCTGCGCTGGACGCCGCTGCCGCCGGCGGCGCGCGCCATCGTCGTCAATGTTCCGGAATTCAGGCTGCGCGCTTACGCGCTACGTGACGGCAAGTTCGAGATGAAGACCGCCATGAACATCATCGTCGGCAATGCGCGCAAGACTCGCACGCCGATCTTTGCGGCCGAAATGCAGTACGTCGAATTCAGCCCGTACTGGAATGTGCCGCCCTCGATCGCCCGCGGCGAAACCCTGCCCAAGCTGCGGCGCGACCCGGCCTATTTCGACCAGCAAGGCTTCGAATTCATCGGCAGCGACGGTCGCGCCATCAGCAGCTTTTCCGAGGCGCATCTCGACGCCGTCCAGCGCGGCCAGATGCGCATCCGCCAGCGGCCGAGCGCCAGGAACGCCCTCGGCGACATCAAGTTCGTCTTCCCCAACCGCGACAACATCTATCTCCACCACACACCGACCCCGCAACTGTTCAAGCGCGACCGCCGCGATTTCAGCCACGGCTGCATTCGTGTCGAGGAACCGCTGGAACTGGCGAAATTCGTCCTCGCCGACGACCCGGAGTGGACCGAGGAACGCATCGTTCAGGCGATGACCAAGGGCCGCTCCGCCACCCTTCGCCTGCAGGAACCTTTCCCGGTAATCATTGCCTACTCCACCGCTGCCATCCGGGACGGAAAGGTTTATTTCTTCCCCGACATCTACGGGCAGGACCGGATTCTCGACGATGCCCTGCGCCTGCGCTCGCGCAACCTCCAAGCTTTCAATCATGGGAAAATTGGCGCAGAATCAATAAATTAGACTATTCATCGACCAGCAATGCCAAACTCGATTAAACACTCACGCCGCCTCTTCCTCAGTCATGCTGCGCGGCTGGCCGTCGCCGGCGCCGTATTACCGCTCGCCAGACCCGCCCTCGCCTCCCTGCCCGACGCGCGCAGCTTGGAATTCGACCACACCCATACCGGCGAACGGATCTCGGTCGTTTTCGCCGTCGGCAGCCACTATGTTCCCGATGCGCTGAACATCGTAAACCGCTTCCTGCGTGACCATTACTCGGGCGAGGTCGGCAAGATCGACCCGCAACTGCTCGACCTGCTGTTCCGGACCCGCCAGGAACTCGGCAGCGACCAGCCCTTCCACGTCATTTCCGGCTACCGCTGCGCCACCACCAATACGAAATTGCGCAACGGTCGCGGCGGCGGCGTCGC
>DATIUN010000036.1:0-2880 GCA_035466795.1 Azonexus sp.
TTCATGAAGTACCTCGACTCGCGCGGACTGGCCAAGGCCGGTGATCGCAAGGTCTGGGCCTTTCTCGGCGATGGCGAAACCGACGAGGTCGAGTCGCTCGGCGCCATCGGCATGGCCGGTCGCGAAAAGCTCGACAACCTGATTTTCGTCATCAACTGCAACCTGCAGCGGCTGGACGGCCCGGTGCGCGGCAACGGCAAGATCATCCAGGAACTCGAAGGCGAATTCCGCGGTTCCGGCTGGAACGTCATCAAGCTGATCTGGGGCACCCACTGGGACACGCTGCTCCAGCGCGACAAGAAGGGCATCCTGAAGCGCCGCATGATGGAATGCGTCGACGGCGAATATCAGACCTTCAAGGCCAAGAACGGCGCCTATGTGCGCGAGCACTTCTTCAATACGCCGGAACTGAAGGAACTGGTCGCCGACTGGACCGATACTGAAATCTGGCAACTGAATCGCGGCGGCCACGACATCTTCAAGATCTTCTCCGCCTATCAGGCCGCCATCACGCACAAGGGCGCGCCGACGCTGATCCTGGCCAAGACCATCAAGGGCTTCGGCATGGGCCTCGCCGGCGAGGCGATGAACATCTCCCACCAGCAGAAAAAGCTGGACCATGAGCAAGTCGCCCGTTTCCGCGACCGTTTCGAACTTCCGGTACCCGACGACAAACTTGACGAACTGCCCTACCTGACCTTCCCGGAAGACTCCGAAGAATACAAGTACATGCGCAAATGCCGCATGGACCTCGGTGGCTTCCTGCCACAGCGCCGGCGCAAGGCAGAGCCGCTGGCCATTCCGGCGCTCGACACCTTTGCCGCGCTGCTCAAGGCATCCGGCGAAGGCCGCGAGTTGTCCACCACCATGGCCATCGTCCGCATCATGAACATGATGTTGAAGGACAAGAAGGTCGGCAAGCACGTCGTGCCCATCGTGCCCGACGAATCGCGCACCTTCGGCATGGAAGGCATGTTCCGCTCGGTCGGCATCTGGAACCAGCAAGGCCAGAACTACGTGCCGGAAGACCATGACCAGCTGATGTTCTACAAGGAATCGAAGACCGGCCAGGTGTTGCAGGAAGGCATCAACGAAGCCGGCGCGATGAGCGACTGGATCGCTGCCGCGACCGCCTATTCCGTGCATAACGTGCAGACCATCCCGTTCTACATCTGCTACTCGATGTTCGGCCTGCAGCGCGTCATGGACCTCTGCTGGGCCGCCGGCGACCAGCGTGCCCGCGGCTTCCTGATCGGCGGCACCGCCGGGCGCACGACGCTGAACGGCGAAGGGCTGCAGCATGAGGACGGTCACAGCCTGATCCTCGCCAACCTGATCCCGAACTGCATCTCCTACGACCCGACCTTCCAGTACGAAGTCGCCGTCGTCGTTCAGGATGGCATGCGCCGCATGTTCCAGGAACAGGAAGACGTCTTCTATTACCTGACCGTGATGAACGAGAACTACGAGCACCCGGAAATGCCGGCCGGCGCCGAGGCCGACATCATCAAGGGCATGTATGCGCTCAGGAAAGGTGCGAAAGGCAAGGGGCCGCGTGTCCAGTTGCTTGGCTCCGGCACCATCTTCCGCGAAGTCATCGCCGCCGCCGATCTGCTCAAGAAGGACTGGGGCGTCGACGCCGATCTCTGGGGCTGCCCGAGCTTCAACGAACTGGCCCGCGACGGCCAGGATGTCCAGCGCTGGAACATGCTGCACCCGCTCGAGGCGCCGAAACCTTCGCATGTCGAGGTCAAGCTGGCCGGCGCCAAGGGTCCGATAATCGCCGCCACCGACTACGTCAAGCTGTTCGCCGAGCAGATTCGCCCCTTCGTCAAGGCGCCGTATGTGACGCTGGGAACCGATGGTTTCGGCCGCTCCGACACCCGCGAGAAATTGCGCCACCATTTCGAGGTCGACCGCCACTGGGTCACGCTGGCGGCCCTCAAGGCACTCGCCGACAGCGGCGAAATCGGACGCGAGAAGGTCGCCGCCGCCCTGGTCAAGTACAAGCTTGACCCGAACAAGCCCAACCCGCTGTCGGTTTGACAGGGAGAGACAACATGAGCCAGCTCATTGAAGTCAAAGTGCCCGACATCGGCGACTTTTCCGACGTTCCGGTGATCGACCTGTTCGCCAAGGTCGGCGACAGCATCAAGGTCGATGACGCCATTGCCACCCTCGAATCCGACAAGGCGACGATGGACGTCCCGTCCACGGTCGACGGCGTAATCAGGGAAGTTCTGGTCCAGCTCGGCGCCAAGGTCAGCGAAGGTGTCGTGCTGATCAAGGTCGAGACTGGCGCGGCTGCAGCCGCCCCGGCCCCGCAGGCCGCAGCATCGGCCCCTGTCGCCCCGGCGCCAGTTGCCGCCCCTGCGGCCGGTGGCGGAATCGTTGAAGTCAAGGTACCGGATATCGGCGATTTCGCCGACGTGCCGGTCATCGACCTGTTCGTCAAGGTCGGCGACAGCATCAAGGTCGATGACGCCATCGCCACGCTGGAATCCGACAAGGCAACGATGGATGTACCGAGCACGGTCTCCGGCACGGTCAAGGAAGTGCTGGTCCAGCTCGGCGCCAAGGTCAGCGAAGGTGTCGTGCTGATCAAGGTCGAAAGCGGTGCCTCGGGCCCGGCTGCCGCTCCCGCCGCGCCAGCGGCAGCCGCCGTGCCCGCCCCCGCTGCCACCCCGCTTTCTGCCCCGGTTTCTGCCCCGGCAGCAATGTCGACCGCAACATCGGCACCAGCGGCATTGGCCCCGGCGCTGCCGGTCGGCAGCAAGGTCCACGCCTCGCCGTCGGTCCGCGCCTATGCCCGCCAACTCGGCATCGACCTGTCCAGGGTAACCGCCAGCGGTCCCAAGGGCCGCATCCTGAAGGAAGACC
>DATIUN010000037.1:0-5529 GCA_035466795.1 Azonexus sp.
CGCAGGATATCGGAGAGCATGGCCCAGAACTGCGGGCGCACGAGGTTGCGCTTCTGCCCGAAGACGGTGGCCAGATTGCTGCCCGACCATTCGATGTCGGGGTTCTCCAGGCTGACCGCGAACGACATTTCGGTCTCGACGCTGTCGACGCCGAGCAGGGCGAACAGCGCGATCAGGTTCGGATAGGTTTTCTCGTTGAACACGAGGAAACCGGTGTCGACCGGGTGCGTCTTGCCTTCGAGCGTGACGTCGACGGTGTTGGTGTGGCCGCCGAGGTAGGTGCCGGCCTCGAACAGCGTCACCTCATGCTGGCGGCCGAGCAGCCAGGCGGTGGCGAGACCCGAAATACCGGCGCCGACGACGGCGATGCGTTGCTTGTCTTTCATGGCCGCCCCCTATTCGTTGGAACCGAAGAGTTCGGCGTAGGCCGAATGGTTGTGGATCGACTCGAAGTTCTCCGAGGCCACCTTCCATTCGGCGATGCGCGGCTCGCTCATCAGGAGCAGCGCGATGTCGCGCACCAGATCCTCGACGAACTTCGGGGTGTCGTAGGCGCGTTCGGTCACCCACTTTTCGTCGGGGCGCTTGAGCAGGCCGAAGACTTCACACGATGCCTCTTCCTCGGCCAGGCGGACGAGTTCCTCGATCGCCATCGGCGAGCGCAGTTTTGCTTCCACCGTGATGTGCGAGCGCTGATTGTGGGCGCCGTATTCGGAGATCTTCTTCGAGCAGGGACAGAGGCTGGTCACCGCCGCCGTCACGCGCAGGGTGAGCGTGGAGCGCTGCCCTTCCGGCCGGTCGATGATCAGCGTCGCGTCGTAGTCGAGCAGGCTTTCGACACCCGACACCGGCGCCGTCTTGCGGATGAAGTAAGGGAAACTCATCTCGATGCGGCCACTCGATGCATCGAGGCGCTGCAGCATTTCCCCGAGCATGGCGAACAGGCCATCCTGCGTCAGCGCGCCACGACGGCCTTCGAGCAACTCGACGAAGCGCGACATGTGGGTACCCTTGACCTCGGGCGGCAGACCGACGGTCATGGTCAGGTTGGCGACGGTATTCAGTACCTCGCCGCTGGCGTTTTCCAGTTGCAGCGGGTAGCGCAGTCCCTTGACGCCGACGTTCTGGATGGCCAGGCGACGGGTGTCGGCGGCCGACTGGACGTCAGGCAGGAAGAAGTGTTCGGGTGCATTCATGGCAGTGGCTCCTTGAGGTTGGGGCGGTCGTACTATTTGAGAAATTCGTCGATCTTCTTCAGCAGATCCTTGTCATCCGGCTTGGTAAAACTGGTGTAGGCGGCGACCTGCGTGGCATCTCGATTGATCAGGTACTTGTGGAAATTCCACTTCGGCCTGCTGCCGGTGATTTCTGCCAGCTTCAGGTAGAAGGGATTGGCGTCCCTGCCCTTGACCGTCGTCTTGGCGAGCATCGGAAACTCGACCCCGTAGGTCAGGCGGCAGAAATCGGCAATCTCCTTGTCGCTGCCGGGCTCCTGCTCGCCAAAGTCGTTGGACGGGAAGCCGAGTACGACCAG
The DNA here is from genome assembly GCA_035466795.1 of Azonexus sp. Classification (GTDB taxonomy): domain Bacteria; phylum Pseudomonadota; class Gammaproteobacteria; order Burkholderiales; family Rhodocyclaceae; genus Azonexus. The sequence goes on from DATIUN010000037.1 coordinate 1,535, forward strand.
CCCCTTGTCCCCAAGCCGGGCGTAGAGCTTCTCCAGCCCCTCGTACTGCGAAGTGAAACCGCAGAAGCTCGCGGTATTGACCACCAGAATGACTTTTCCCTGATATTGGCAAAGCGACTGGGGCTTGCCGTCCTGCAACCCGGGGAAGGCGTGGTTGAGCAAAGCCGGGCATTCGGCGGCGGTCGCCACCGGCACGACGCCAAGCGAAAGCAGGCCGGCGAAACCCAGGCAGCGCTTCATGTATTCAAACATATTCAACCTTTCGAAAATTTGTCCTAGACAAACTGGATGTTTGTTCGTAAGATATCTCCAAGAATCCGAATTGTCAACGGTTTGTCTAACTTTTGTTTAGGACAAATATGAATAGCCCAAGTTTTAATATTGCCGCCGTCGAACGCGACACGGGACTCTCCAAAGACGTTTTGCGCATGTGGGAACGCCGCTACGGCTTCCCGGTCCCGAATCGCGACGGCAACGGGGAGCGCAGTTATCCACCCGAGCAGGTAGAGCGCCTGAGGTTGATCAAACGCCTGATGGACGCCGGCCACCGGCCCGGCAAGCTGATCGCCACGCCTGCCGAAGAACTGAGCGCGCTGGCGCCCAGACGTTCAGCGCCAAACACCGTGATTCGCGACGCCGGCGCCTCTGGCGAACTCGATGAATTGCTGGCCCTGATCAAGCAGCACGACGGCTCGGCCTACCTGCAGGCCATGCAGCAGTTGCTCGCGCGTCAAGGCTTGCAGCAATTTATCCAGGACACAGTGGCGCCGTTGACGCGCCATGTCGGCGAGGCCTGGGAAGCGGGCAGCCTCGAGGTATTCGAGGAACACCTGTTTACCGAATTGACCAAGCGCCTGCTGCGCCAGGCGATTTCGACCCTGCCCGGTGGCAAGCGCAAGCCGCGAATCGTTCTGACCAGTGTGCCCGACGAACCACACGTACTCGGACTGCTGATGGCCGAGGCATTGCTGGCACTGGAGGGCGCCGAATGCATCCCGCTCGGCACCCAGATGCCGCTGTTCGAGATCGGCCGCGCCGCCGAGGCTCACCGGGCCGACATTGTCGCACTCTCCTTCTCGGCCGCCTTCCCGCAGCGACGAATCCCCGGATTATTGCAACAGTTGTCCGTGCTTCTGCCAGCCACGAGCGAACTTTGGGCCGGCGGCGGCGGCGTCACCCGCGTCGCGAAAATGGCTGGCGTCGTCCTGCTGCCGACCCTCGACGACGCTGTCAGTGCCATCGCCGGGTGGCGGGCAACTCATCCCTGAAGGATAACCGGCGTGGCGGCAAATCCGGTTTGCCGGGAAAACCGATGTTTGCTGCGTTCGTATTACAGACACCATGCTGGAAATCCATGTTGCAGCAGGCGGAAAAACTGCGACGAATAGCCGACACGCTCTAAAATGTTGCACACTTTCCCATCAACCCGCCATGAGCTACGCGATCCCCGGCTTCGAATCGAAAATCTGCCCCCCGGCGCTGTTGACCGCGCGAGCCGGGCTGCTGGCCCGTCCGCTGGTATTCACCAACGGCTGCTTCGACATCCTGCACCGCGGCCATGTCACCTATCTGGCGCAGGCGGCGGCACTCGGTGCCAGCCTGGTGGTGGCGCTCAATTCCGACGCTTCGGTCAGGCGTCAGGGCAAGGGTGACGACCGCCCCGTCAATGCACTGGAGGATCGCCTGGCGGTGATCGCGGCGCTTGGCTGCGTGACCCTGGTCACCTGGTTCGACGAGGATACGCCGCTGCAACCCATCCTCGAATGCAAGCCCGAGATCCTGGTCAAGGGCGGCGACTGGCCGGTGGCAAGAATCGTCGGCAGCAGTGAAGTGCTCGGCTGGGGCGGGACGGTGCATTCCATCCCCTTTCTGCATCAGAAATCGACAACGGCGCTACTGGAAAAGATTCGCCGGCTCTAGGCAACGACAATTGGTTCGCAATGACCTCCGATAACACAAACACCACCGAGCATCTGCTGCAATCCCACCAGCGCGCCCAATTGTTCGCCATCATCGGCGTGCCGCTACTCACGTTTTTCGGTCTGACGGCCATGAGCAATCGCGAATGGCCGCTGCTGCTGCTGATCGCGACCAGCCTGCTGACGGTCGGTGGCAGTTATCTGGCCCTCCAGCGGGGGCATGCCAGCCGTGTTACCGTGTGGCTGGCCATCGTCTCATTCACCATGCTGGTTACCTATCTCGTCGCCTTCTCCGGCCAGGAGCATGGACGGGCACTTTGGTTCTTCGCGCTGCTGTTACTGGCGGGCATGATGCTACCGCCGCGCCAGGGTGCCACATGGGCGGGCATCAGCATCTTCATGGCGGCCGCCGTCATGTTGCTCGGCGGCCCTGAGTTCGGCACCAGCGCCTATTCAACCAGCTTTGCCATTCGCTTTGTCATCACCGCCATCCTGATTTCCGTCGGCATATTCTGGTCCGAAATGACGCTGCTCCGCTACAAGGCGGAAGCTGCCCTACAGAAGGCCGCAACCCAGGCCGATAGTGACCGGCTGAAGGCTGAGATCGCGCGGCGGGTGGCACTGGAAGTCGACCTGCGCGTCCAAGCGTCGACCGACGCCCTGACCGGCCTCGTCAACCGGCGTGCCTTCATGGAGCGGTTTGCCCATGAACTGGCACGCAGCCAGCGCCACGGCCCGTCGCCGACGCTGCTGTTGCTCGACATCGATCATTTCAAGAAAATCAATGACAAACATGGCCACCCCGCCGGTGACGTCGTGCTGGCACATCTTGCCCAACTGCTCAAATCCAGCGTGCGCAACGTGGACATCGTCGGGCGCATCGGCGGTGAGGAATTCGCGGTGGTCCTCGTCGAAACCAATGCCCAGATGGCCGCGCCGGTCATCGAACGGTTGCTCGAGCGGCTGCGCAATACGACAGTCACGCTGGCCGATGCCACGGCGCTGAAATTCACGGCCAGCATCGGCAGCACCGAAATCCTCTGGGCCGACACCATCGACACGGCGATTCAGCGTGCCGACGAGGCGCTGTACACGGCCAAGAAAACCGGCCGCAATCGCCACTGCCAGCGCTAGCTAGAGCACCACCTGGGTGCCCAGTTCGACCACCCGGTTGCTGGGGATCTTGAAGAATGTCGTTGCCGAACCGCCATTGCGGAACATGGCCACGAAAAGCTTCTCGCGCCAGAACGCCATCTCGGAATTGAGCCGGGGAATCAGGGTCTCGCGGCCGATGAAGTAGGTCGTATCGAGCGCATTGAATTCGAGCCCCGCGTCGGCGCACATCGACAAGGCCAGCGGAACGTCGGGTTCGTCCTTGAAGCCATACTGGATGATCACGCTCCAGAAGTTGTCGTGCAGTTGGTGGACCTCGACCCGGTCGACATCGGGGACATAGGGCACATCGAAGAACTGGGCGGAAACCAGTACCACCCGCTCGTGCACAACCTTGTTGTGCATCAGGTTGTGTAGCAGGGCATGCGGCACCCCATTGGGATCGGCATTGAGGAATACCGAGGTGCCCGCCACCCGGGTCGGCATCGATGCGGCAAGCGATTCCAGAAATGGCGAGAGTTCAAGGCGCTCGCCCTCGAGGCGCTCGGCAAGCAACAGACGGCCGCGCTTCCAGGTAGTCATCAGGATGAAGGTGCCCATCCCGGCAACCAGCGGGAACCAGCCACCGTCGGGAATTTTCAGGATGTTGGCGGCGAGGAACATGAGTTCGACGACGAGGAAGCAGGCAAACAGCGCGCTGGCCCTGGCCCAGCCCCAACCCCAGCCGCGCGCGACCACCCCGGTCGCCAGCAGCGAAGTGATGACCATGTCGCCGGTCACCGCGATGCCGTAGGCGGCCGCCAGATTGTTCGACGATCTGAAACCGAGCACCAAGATCATCACCGCCAGCATCAGCGCCCAGTTGACCGCCGGCAGATAGATCTGCCCCTGCTCCTTCTCCGAGGTCTGCTGCACTTCCATGCGCGGCACGAAACCGAGCTGCATGGCCTGGCGGGTCACCGA
>DATIUN010000038.1:0-13604 GCA_035466795.1 Azonexus sp.
CCTAGTTCAAGCGCGATGGCGCGTCCAATCCCGCGGGTGGCGCCGGTGACCAGGGCAATCTTGTCGTTCAGCATCGCTTACTCCAGTCCGAGATTGGCTTCGATGGCGGTGGCGTCGGCCAGCGCAATGCCGGTAATGCCATCGGCACAGCGCTTCGTCAGGCCGGCCAGTACCTTGCCCGGACCGCACTCTGCCACGGTCGACACGCCCATGGAGGCCATTTTCTGGATGGTCTCGACCCAGCGAACCGGGTTGTAAGCCTGGCGAATCAATGCGTCCTTGATGCGCGCCGGATCGCTTTCGATCGCGACGTCGACGTTGTTGATGACTGGAATCTGCGGTGCATTCAGCGACAGTTCAGCCAGACGCACTGCCAGTTTGTCGGCGGCGGGTCTGATCAGCGAGGAATGAAACGGCGCCGAAACCGGCAAAGCCTTGGCCATCTTGGCACCACGCGCCTTGCACGCCTCCATTGCCCGCTCGACTGCCGCCTTGTGGCCGGCGATCACGGTCTGGCCCGTGGCGTTGAAATTGACTGGCTCGACGACTTCTCCCTGCGCCGCTTCGGCACACGCAGCAGCGATGCCGGCATTGTCGAGGCCGAGAATCGCCGCCATGGCGCCGGTACCGACCGGCACCGCCTGCTGCATGGCTGCCGCACGCAGGCGCACCAGCGGGACAGCGTCCTTGAAATCGATCACGCCGGCCGCGACCAGGGCGGAGTATTCGCCAAGGCTGTGTCCGGCAAGCAGCGCCGGCTGGCGTCCGCCCTGCCCCAGCCACAAGCGCCAGACAGCAATGGCGGCGGTCAGCATGACCGGTTGCGTATTGACTGTCTGGGTCAGGGTTTCTGCCGGGCCATCGGCGACCATGGACCACAAGTCGTCGCCGAGCGCGGCGGACGCTTCGTCAAAGGTTGCCCGGACCACCGCAGCATCGCCGTAGGCGGCCATCATGCCGACGCTCTGCGAGCCCTGGCCGGGAAATACGAAAGCAAAAGACATGGTTTTCAGACTCCTGAATCAGAATACCAGCAGGGCCGCGCCCCAGGTAAAGCCGCCGCCGACACCTTCCAGCAGAACCTTCTGACCACGCTGGATGCGGCCGTCGCGGACCGCCTCATCGAGGGCCAGTGGCACCGACGCAGCCGACGTATTGCCATGCCGATCGACCGTGACGATCACCTTGTTGCGGTCGACACCGAGTTTCCGGCCAGTTGCATCGATGATGCGGATATTCGCCTGATGCGGAATCAGCCAGTCGACCTCACTGCTCCGGATACCGGCTGTCGCGCACACCTCTTCGGCAACATCCGCCAGAACACGCACGGCAAATTTGAAGACCGCCTGGCCATCCATGCGCAGGAACGGATCACCCGTGACCTGCCCGCCGCAGACCTGCCCCGGCACGTTGAGGATCCCGCTCTGGCTGCCGTCGGCATGCAGCGCCGTCGCCAAAATGCCGGGGGTGTCGGACGCCTCGAGAACGACGGCGCCGGCGCCGTCACCGAACAGCACGCAGGTGCCGCGATCGTTCCAGTCGAGAATTCGCGAAAAGACTTCGGTACCGATGACCAAAGCCTTTTTATGGCTGCCGGAGCGGATGAACTTGTCGGCGATCCCGAGGGCATAGACAAAGCCGCTGCACACCGCCTGAACGTCGAAGGCGGTCGCTCCCTTGTTGCCCAGTTGCCCCTGAATCAGGCAGGCCGTACTCGGGAAGATGAAATCCGGCGTCGACGTGGCAACGATGATCAAGTCGATTTCACTGCCATCGACCCCAGCCATTTCCAGCGCCCGCCGGGCTGCTGTCAACCCGAGTTCGCTGGCCGTCGCGTCCGGTTCGGCAAGGTGACGACTGCTGATGCCGGTGCGGGTGACGATCCATTCGTCGTTGGTGTCGATGCCACGTCCAACCAGATCGTCATTGGTGACCGGATCGCCAGGCAAATAACTGCCGGTCCCGATTAGGCGCGTATACATTCAGGCTGCCTCCCCGGCAGTGGTGGTATCCGAAACCGTCGTCCGCGCCATGCGGCCGGCGATCCGCTCGACTACGCGATTTTCCGCCGCATCATAGGCTCGGCCGATGGCGAAGCCAAAGGAAAAGGCATCGGCCGAGCCGTGGCTCTTGACCGAAATCCCTTTCAGCCCGAGCAGAATGGCCCCGTTGTAGCGACGGTGGTCGAAGCGCTCCTTGAAGTTGTTCAACACCGAGATGGCGATCAAGGCCGCAATTTTGGTCAGCCAGTTGCGCTTGAATTCGCTGCGCAGCGAAGATCCGAGCATCTGGGCCAGGCCTTCGGAGGTCTTCAGTGCGACATTACCGACGAAACCGTCGCACACAACGACATCGGCGTCACCCTTGTAAATGCCGTCGCCCTCGACATTGCCGATGAAGTTGAGATCGGAGGCACGCAATAGATCGGCCGCTGCCTTGACCGTTTCGTTGCCCTTGATCTCTTCCTCGCCGATATTCAGGATGCCGACTGTCGGACGGTCCGTGTGCTCCATGGCGGACACCAGCATGGCACCCATGATGCCAAACTGCAACAGGTGTTCCGGCGCGCAATCGACATTGGCCCCGAGATCGAGCATGTGGGTGTGCCCTTTCGCGGTGGGCAAGGGCGCGCAGATTGCCGGGCGTTCGATACCAGGCAGCATCTTCAGGACAAACCGCGAAATTGCCATCAACGCACCGGTATTTCCGGCCGAAACACAGGCATCCGCCTCGCCGTTCTTGACGAGGTTGATCGCCACACGCATCGACGAGTCCTTCTTGTTGCGCAAGGCGAGCGCCGGCGATTCGTCCATTTCCACGATTTCAGTGGCGTGGACCACGCGCAGGCGCGAATTGCCGGAGCGATTGCTCAGCAGAGGCTGTAGCGCCTCTTCCCGTCCGACGAGGATCAGGCTGGCGGCCGGGTGATCGTCAAGGAAACGGAGCGCCGCCGGTACCGTCACCGACGGTCCGTGGTCCCCCCCCATGCAATCGATGGCAATGCGGGCTGTCATGACAAAATAAAAGGCAGGCGGCCCGGAACGAACCGCCTGCCCTTCATTTATCGATTACTCGCCCTTGGCCTTCAGGACTTTCTTGCCGCGATAGAAACCGGTCGGCGAAATGTGGTGACGCAGGTGCACTTCGCCGGTCGTCGGTTCGACAGCCAGCGGCGGGTTGGTCAGAAAATCATGAGCGCGATGCATGCCGCGCTTGGAAGGGGACTTCTTGTTTTGTTGAACGGCCATTTTGTTGCTCCAAAAAAATCAGTTCGGCTTGCCTTTGAGCACGTCCAGGACGGCAAACGGATTGATCCGTTCACCGGCGTCCGGCGCGCCAGGCAAACCACATCTTTCATGTCGGGGCGCGACCGGCAGGGCCAGGAGAACTTCGTCCTCCACCAATTCAGCCACATCCAGCTCGCCTGCCACCGGCAGGAAATCACGCGTGTCGTCTTCCAGCTCTTCCTGCGACAATTCAGCGTCCGCCGGGATCAATTCCAGCAGGCTGTCGATGTCGAGTTCGAAATGGATCGCCTCCAGACAGCGCTGGCAGGCCAGCGGGAGTAACCCGCTTGCTTCCAGGCGCAGCATGGATTGTCCACCCTCGCCCTTGAGCCCTTCGATCCGGAACTTCACTTCACCGGACACATCCGCCAGCAGATCCTGCAGGCGTTCAAGGCTGGAAACTGCCAGCGTGCCTTCCAGCACGCGACCTTCCCGGGCAAACGCGAAACTATCCGAAATCCTTTTCAATCTTGAGCGGCTTCGACTTAAACGCGAGATAATATTCGTTTTACGCCTTCAAGTCAAAACTAAGTGCTGCTTCAAGAAGCTTTTCCAAGCACTTGTTGCAATTACAAATTTATGTCGCAAAAACTCGTACTCGCCTCGACTTCGCCCTACCGCCGCGAACTCCTCAACCGCCTCGGCCTGCCGTTCGAGGTCGCCAACCCGGAAACCGACGAATCCCCCCTCCCCGGCGAGTCTCCGACCGCGACCGCCCTGCGCTTGTCGGAGGCCAAGGCACGCGCGGTCGCAGGGGGCTTTCCTGACGCCCTGATCATCGGGAGCGACCAGGTTGCGGAAATGGCTGGCAGGGTCTTCGGCAAACCCGGGACGCATGCGCGCGCCGTCGATCAATTACGGCAGCTTTCCGGACAGACCGTCAATTTCTTTACCGGACTTTGCGTGCTCAACTCGCGAACCGGTGAAGCCGAGGTTTGCGGCGTGCCCACGCTGGTCGGTTTCCGCGAACTGACCGATCTGGAAATCGAGAGCTACCTGCGCCGCGAACCGGCCTACAACTGCGCCGGGTCGGCCAAGTCGGAGGGCTTGGGAATATCCTTGCTCAGCCGGATTCACGGTGACGATCCCAATGCACTGATCGGCCTCCCCTTGATCGCGCTCTGCGATCTTCTGAGAAAGCACGGAATGAACGTCCTGTGAACTCCGGCACGCTCTACCTGATTCCCGTCCCGCTCGGCCATATCTCCCCGGAAGCATCCCTGCCCGCCCCGGTCCTGGCGCAGATACGCCGTCTGACCCACTTCGTCGTCGAGAATGCAAAATCGGCCCGTGCCTTCCTCAAGGCCGCGGGTACCGAACAGCCGCTGCAGGCCTTGCAACTCGAGGAACTCAACGAACATACCCGAGCGGATGCGCTGGATCGGCTGCTCGCCCCGTTGCGCGCCGGTCACGATCTCGGGCTGCTCTCCGAAGCCGGCTGCCCGGCCGTCGCCGACCCTGGGGCGAATCTCGTGGCCTTGGCGCAAAACGAAGGGATTCGCGTGGCGCCGCTGATCGGCCCTTCCTCCCTGTTGCTGGCCCTGATGGCGTCCGGCCTAAATGGCCAGCGCTTCGCCTTTCAGGGCTACCTGCCGGCCAAGGACGCGGAACGGGCAAAAGCCCTGCGCGAGATCGAAATCGAATCACGCAAGCGCGGGCAAACCCAGATTTTTATCGAGACCCCGTATCGCAACCGGCCACTGTTCGACAGCATTCTCCAGACCTGTCAGCCGGGAACGCGGATTGCAGTAGCGACCGATTTAAGCCTGCCTGGCGAGTCGGTCAGGACGCTCACGGTTGGTCAGTGGAAAAAACAAACGCCGCCCGAAATCGAGCGGCGTCCAACGGTTTTTCTGCTGCTTGCCTGAGTGTTCTCAGCGCAGGCTGAACGAGGAAGCGCTCTCGGAAATTCCCTTCCACAGGCTGTTGACCGCACCAGCCCCGAGCCGCTTGGCAAAGCGCTCGGCGATATTATCCTTGACCGAATAGTCGAGCACCTTCTCGGCCTTGATCACGTCGCGCGCCACCGAATCGACACTGCCGAAATCATCGGCCAAGCCGAGCTTGATGCTCTTGTCGCCGGTCCACATCAGTCCCGAGAACATCTCTGGCGTTTCTTTTAAGCGCGCACCGCGGCCGGTCTTGACGACATCGATGAATTGCTGGTGGATATCGTCCAGCATGACCTGTGCGTGCGCCATCTGATTCGGATTGGGCGGCGAGAAGGGATCGAGGAATCCCTTGTTGTTACCGGCGGTCAGCAACCGGCGGTCGACACCCAGCCTGTCCATCGTCCCGGTAAACCCGAAGCCATCCATCAGGACGCCTATCGAACCGACGATGCTTGCCTTGTCGACGTAAATCTTGTCCGCTGCTACGGCAACGTAGTAGCTGCCCGACGCGCAAATATCCTCAACCACCGCATAGAGCGGTGTTTCCGGATGCTTGGCGCGCAGGCGCCTGATCTCGTCATTGATGAGGCCGGCCTGGACCGGGCTGCCGCCGGGACTGTTGATGCGCACGACTACCCCGGCAACGTTCTTCTCCTTGAAGGCGCTTTGCAGGGACTCGATCATTTTCTCGGCATTCGCCGTGCCCTTGGGCTCGATCACGCCGGTCAGCTCGATCAGCGCGGTATGGCGTTCCTGATGCGCCGCCTCGGTCCCCCAGTCGACCAGCGTGACGAGTACCGTTGTCAGATAGGCGAATCCGAGAATCTTGAAGAAAATACCCCAGCGGCGTCGGGACTTCTGTTCATCCAGTGCCGAATAGACCAGTTTCTCGAGCGTTTTCCGCTCCCAGTCCGGGGAATTGTTGGGGGCTTGGGGATTATCCATGAGCGATTTCTTGTAGCAAATAAACCTGACCATCAACCTCGTCGACCGCAAGCGTTGTCAGGCCTTTGCCCTGACAGCGCCCGCCAAGGCACCGACCCGAATCCGGTGCATAAAGCGCGCCATGAACCGAGCAGACCAAGTATAGCTTGGAATTATCGAAGAACTCCCCCGGCAGCCAGTCGAGTTGCGCTGGAACATGGCCGCATTCGTTGAGATAGCCGAAAACCCTTCCTTGGAAGCGGACGACGAAGGCATCCGACTCGCGCTGACCATAGGTGACCGTGAAACGGTACCCCCTGCCCGCCTCTGCGAGATCCGCGCTGGCGCAGATCAGGCGTTTGTCTTCAGCCAAGTGCCAAGTTCCGCAACGGTATGGAGGCAAGCGAGTGGCTGGTGTTCGAGCAGATGATCGTGGGGATGTGCCCCATAGGTGACGGCGAGGCTAGCGACACCGGCGTTTTGGGCCATCAGCAGGTCGTGCGAGGTATCGCCGATCATCAGCGTTGTTTCGCCGCTGACGCCGAACTCCGCCATCAGTTCATCGAGCATCTGCGGGTGCGGCTTGGAATGACACTCGTCGGCACAGCGCGATGCCTGAAACAACGGGCGCAGCCCCGAATGATCAAGCGCCCGCTCCAGACCGAGCCGGCTCTTGCCGGTGGCGATCGCCAGAATATGGCCGGCTGCCTGCAAGCCGTCGAGCAATTCAGGAATTCCCTTGAACAGCGTCAGCTGGTGATCGCCTGAGAGATAGTGATGACGGTAGCGGTCGACCAGCGCCGGGTAGCGTTCCTCGGACAAATCCGGCGCGGCCTGTTTAAGCGCATCGACCAGACCGAGTCCGATGACGTGGCGCGCCTGTTCGTCGCTCGGCGGTGGATGGCCGATATCGCTGCAGGCCGCCTGGATGGCGAGAACGATCGCGCCGGCTGAATCGAGCAGCGTGCCGTCCCAGTCAAAAACCACAAGTTCATATTTCATGCGCTTCAGAGCCGTTTCCCGAGAATTTGTTCCAGATTGTCAGCGGTGAATTCCCGCGTATTTTTGGCGTCGACCGCAGCAATGTAGGCAGCGATGCCTTCCGGTAGCGGCGCAATGCATTCCAGCGGCACACCGGTCAGCGGATGGCGCAAGGCCATGCGCCAGGCATGCAGCGCCATGCGTTTGAGTCCTGTGCGCTTGAGTTCCCGGTTCAGCACGAAATCGCCGTATTTCTCGTCACCGAGAATCGGGAAGCCAAGATGCGCCAGATGCACACGGATCTGGTGGGTTCTCCCGGTTTTCAGTTGCGCTTCGAGCAGGCTCATCTCCGGCCAGCGCGCCAGCAGACGGAAAACCGTATGCGCCGCCTTGCCCTCCGCATCGACCGATACACGCCGCTCGCCGCCATCCGTCAGGTATTTGTGCAACGGCAGTTTGACGTGCTGCGTAGTGTTCATCCAGCGCCCCTTGACCAGCACCAGATAACGCTTGTCGGCGCCCGCGCCGTGCTCGCGGAACATGTCGTGCAAAGCGGTCAGCGCCAAACGCTTCTTGCCGATCAGCAGGATGCCGGAGGTTTCCCGGTCGAGGCGGTGCGCCAGTTCGAGGAACCTGGCTTCGGGCCGCTGCCGGCGGAGCGCCTCGATGACCCCGAAACTGACGCCGCTGCCACCGTGCACCGCGATGCCCTCCGGCTTGTCGATGACCAGCATGGCTTCATCTTCGTGGATGATCGGCAGATCGACGCGCTGCTTGGCGACTTCGTCGACCTCGTTCTGCGGCCGCTCGGCGATCCTGATCGGCGGAATACGCAACCTGTCTCCGGCGCACAGGCGATAGGTCGCATCGACCCGCCGGCTGTTCACCCGCACCTCGCCACTGCGCAGAATCCGGTAAATGTGGCTTTTTGGAACGCCCTTGCACCGGCGGATCAGAAAATTGTCGAGGCGCTGGCCCTGTTCCTCGTCGCCGATCACTGCATGGGTGACCGAATTGTTACCAGCGCTGTGCATTTTGCAATATACTGCCCACGTTTTACATCCCGGTTTGCAAGAGACTACGAACCGTCAGACCGTTTGCCTCGCACCAATGGTGCGACTGCCACGCGGCAGGCTCCGAAGTTTCACTTGCGCGACTTGCGCAAGCCAGACCACCGTAAAACGACTGGTTAAGTTCACTCACCAAAAGTAGTGATGTTAATGGATTAGCCCGCCGTAAGCACGCACGGATTACCCGTTGCAGGAATTTTCAGGTTGCGCATTTCAATAAAAAACACGCAACCGTTTTTTGATCAGCACATTCATCATCGCCTTTGCCCTCATCCTTAATGACGCAACCCGATAAAGAACCTGTCGCTGCCTGAACGGGCGTTCCTTGCTGTGTGCCCAAGCGCGCAGGAGCCCCAAAACAATGAAACGCATGCTTTTCAATGCGACACAGGCCGAAGAACTCCGTGTCGCCATCGTCGATGGTCAGAAACTGATTGATCTCGACATTGAATCGGCCACCAAGGAACAACGCAAGAGCAACATCTACAAGGCCGTCATCACCCGCATCGAACCCAGTCTCGAAGCCTGCTTCGTCGACTACGGCGCGGACCGCCACGGCTTTCTGCCGTTCAAGGAAATATCCCGTTCCTACTTCAAGCCGGGCGTCGAGGTTGGCCGCGCCAAGATCAACGAGGTGCTGAAGGAAGGCCAGGAACTCATCGTTCAGGTCGACAAGGACGAGCGTGGCAACAAGGGCGCCGCCCTGACCACCTATGTTTCCCTGGCCGGCCGCTACCTGGTGCTGATGCCGAACAATCCGCGCGGCGGCGGTGTTTCGCGGCGCGTCGATGGCGACGAGCGTACCGAACTTCGCGACACGCTGGACCAGCTCGATGTTCCCCAGGGAATGAGCCTGATCGCCCGCACGGCCGCAATCGGCCGCCAGGCCGAGGAATTGCAATGGGACTTGAATTACCTGCTGCAATTGTGGAGCGCCATCGAGGGCGCCGCCCAGCAGCAGAGCGGCGCGTTCCTGATCTATCTGGAAGGCAGCCTGGTCATCCGCGCCATTCGCGATTACTTTCAGCCGGAAATCGGTGAAATCCTGATCGATACCGACGAGGTTTTCGAGCAGGCCAAGGCCTTCATGGGCACCGTCATGCCGGGCAACGTCAACCGCGTCAAGCGCTATCACGACGACGTGCCGCTGTTTTCACGTTTCCAGATCGAACATCAGATCGAAACCGCCTTCGGCCGCCAGGTCAACCTGCCTTCCGGGGGCGCCATCGTCATTGACCATACCGAAGCGCTGGTGGCGGTCGACGTGAACTCCGGTCGCGCTACCAAGGGCTCGGATATCGAGGAAACCGCGTTCAAGACCAACATGGAAGCGGCCGAGGAACTGGCCCGCCAACTCCGTCTGCGCGACCTGGGCGGCCTGATTGTCATCGACTTCATCGATATGGAAAACCAGAAGAACCAGCGTGAGGTCGAAAACCGCCTGCGCGACGGCTTGCGTTTCGACCGTGCCCGGGTTCAGATGGGCAAGATCAGCCGCTTCGGCCTGATGGAACTTTCCCGTCAGCGGCTGCGCCCGGCACTTGCCGAAACCAGCTACATTCCCTGCCCGCGCTGCACTGGGACCGGCCACATCCGCTCCACCGAATCCGCGGCGCTGCATATCCTGCGCATTCTCGAAGAAGAAGCGATGAAGGAAAACACCGGCGCCGTGCATGTCCAGGTCCCGGTCGATGTCGCCACCTTCCTGCTCAACGAAAAGCGCCCGGACATCCAGGCCATCGAGTTGCGCCACAAGGTCACCATCCTGCTGATCCCCAACATCCATCTCGAAACGCCGGCGCATACGATCACCCGCCTGCGTCACGACGACCTCAACAACGAGGATGTCCGCGAGCCGTCCTACCGGATGGTCGATTTGCCGGTCGAGGAAAGCGCAAAACAGGGCGGCGGAAAGGACGAAGCCGCCAAGCCGCGCCAGGAAGCCGTGATCAAGGGTATCTCCCCGGAACAGCCGGCACCGAACCTGCCGGAAAAGGTCGTCGACGTTGCGACGACACCGAGCCAAAAGGATTCCGGCATTTTCGCCAAGATCCTTTCGTGGTTCCGTAGCCAGGCGAAACCCGTCGAAGTGGCGCCGCCGCCAGCACCGGCCAGAAAGCCGCGTGAAGCCCGGGGCGATGGCCGCCGTGAGCGCAATGACGGACGCCGTAGCGGTCGCAACGGCCTGCGCCGCGAGGAAGAACGCAACGAGCGTGGCGATCGTCAGGAGCGTGGCAATCGCAGCGAACGCAATGCGGAAAAATCCCCGCGTGACGAGTCGACCGCAGCAAGCGGCGAACGCCAGGAGCGGCGGCCACGTGGCGAGCGCAAGGAACGTCGCGACCGCCAGAAGCCGGAAGCGGTGGTCAGCGAACTGACGCCTGAGTTGCCGGCAGCCGAAGCGATGGCATCCAGCGCCACAACCGCCTCTGCCGGCGAAGTTTCCGAATCGGGCGGCAGTGATGAACAGGGCGGCCGCCGTCGTGGTCGGCGTGGTGGTCGCGGTCGCGGCGAGCGCCGCAACGAAGCCGAGACGCCGGTTGAGGCAAGCGAAGCGGCGGCCGTGCCGGTGGAAGTTGCGCTGATGGTTGCCCCTGTTGAAGCGCCTGTTATCGCAATCGCTCCAGCGTCCGAAATGCCTGTCCAGGTTGCCGAAGCTGCGCCAGTGGCTGTGCAATCCATAACGCAAATTGAGGAACCGGTCGTCGCGCCGCTAGCCGTCGAACCGCTAGCAATTGAAACGCTTGCACCCCAAGCCCCCGTCCACGAGGCTGTTGCGGTCAACGTGCCAGAAGTCGAGGAATTGCCGGTGGCGCCGGTGGCGGCTCAAGTGGCAGCGCCGGTCGACCTGGACAAAACGCTATCCGAAAGCGGACTGGTCCTGGTTCAGACAACTGCTGCTGCGATCGTTGCTCAGCCGGAACCGACGGTCAAGTTGGGGCGTCCGCGCAAGCAAAAAACGGTCGAGGCAGACGAGGAAATTTCACTGGTGATGGTCGAAACGCAGAAATAAAGGCACGACCTCAAAAAAAGGGCATCCGCGGATGCCCTTTTTTATTTCGTCCCGGCTTCAAGTCCGATCGAATTTTGGCTTGAGTTCATCGATCAGTCCCTGCGCCGCGTCTTCGATCATATCGAGGACAAGGTCGAAACCATGACCAAGTCCGTAATAGGGGTCGGGAACCTCGTCGTCGTCGAAATTTTTCGAGAAATCCATGAACAATTTGATCCGCTCGTGGGCGCTCGGCGGTGCAAAGCGGCGCAGGTTGTCAAGATTGCTTTTGTCCATTGCCAGGATCAGGTCAAAGTAATCGATATCCTGCATGGCGACCTTGCGGGCGCGCAACTCGGAAAGATTATAGCCTCTCACCAATGCGGCCCTTTGCGTCCGCGGGTCCGGTGGCTCGCCCACATGATAGCCATGCGTACCCGCAGAGTCGACTTCAACTATATCCCCCAACTTATTGTTTTTAATGTATTCACGCAACACACCCTCTGCCGTTGGGGAGCGGCAGATATTGCCCATGCACACCATCAGGACGCGATAATTCATGCTCTCTCGTCTCCATCCCGGTCATGCGGCGCCGCGCCAAACACTTGTTCCCGCAGGCGGAACAAATCATCGCGCGCCGCTGCCGCTTTTTCGAATTCAAGGTTTCTGGCGTACTCGACCATCAATTTCTCGAGGCGCTTTATCTCCTTGGCTACCGTCTTTTCATCCATGGCCTCATAGGCCGCCTGCTGCTGTGCCACCTTCAGATCGCTTTGCGCCGACTCAAGATCGTAGACACCGTCAATGATGTCCTTGATCTTCTTGGACACACCGCGCGGCGTAATTCCATGCGCCGCATTGAAGACAATCTGTTTTTCACGCCGTCGTCCGGTTTCGGCAATGGCGCGCTGCATCGATTGCGTAATCGTATCAGCATAAAGGATGGCTGTGCCATGGATATGGCGCGCCGCGCGGCCCATCGTCTGAATCAGCGAACGCTCGGAACGCAGGAAGCCTTCCTTGTCAGCATCGAGAATGGCGACCAGTGACACCTCCGGAATATCCAGCCCCTCGCGCAACAGGTTAATGCCGACCAGTACATCGAACTCGCCGAGACGGAGGTCGCGAATGATCTCGACCCGCTCGACGGTATCGATGTCCGAGTGCAAATAGCGCACCTTGATTCCGTTGTCGGCTAGGAAATCGGTCAGATCCTCGGCCATACGCTTGGTCAACGTCGTGACCAACACACGTTCTCCAGCCTCGGTCCGCTTGCGGATCTCGCCGAGCAGGTCATCGACCTGGGTCGATGCCGGGCGCACGATGACCTCGGGGTCGATCAGCCCGGTTGGCCGGACGACCTGCTCGACCACTTGGCCGGCGTGGCAGTTCTCGTAGTCGGCCGGCGTCGCGGAAACGAAGATCGTCTGCCGCGGGTGTGCCTCGAATTCCGCGAATTGCAGCGGCCGGTTATCCAGCGCCGATGGCAGACGGAAACCATAGTCGACCAGATTCTCCTTGCGCGACCGGTCACCCTTGAACATGCCGCCGACCTGGCCGATCGTCACGTGCGACTCGTCGATGAACATCAGGGCGTCTGGCGGCAGGTAATCGATCAGCGTCGGCGGCGGCTCTCCTGCCTGGCGCCCGGAGAGATGCCGGGAATAGTTCTCGATTCCCTTGCAAAAGCCGATCTGATCCAGTAATTCGAGGTCGAACCGCGTGCGCTGCTCGATGCGCTGCGCCTCAACCAGTCTGTTGTTGGCCACGAAAAACGCCACGCGCTCGCGCAGTTCCTCCTTGATCGCCTCGATGGCACGCAGTACGGTCGCACGTGGCGTCACGTAATGCGATGCCGGGAAAACAGTAAAACGCAGCGCCTTGTGCAGAAGATGTCCGGTCAGCGGATCGAAGAACTGCAAACCCTCGATTTCGTCATCGAACAAAGAAACCCGAACCGCATGCTCGGCATGTTCGGCCGGGAAAATGTCGATGATGTCCCCCCGCACGCGGAATGCTCCGCGCTGGAAATCGATGTCGTTGCGCTCGTATTGCATGTCGGTCAGGCGCTTGACGATGGCGCGCTGGTCGAGACGATCGCCGACTCGCATGGTCAGGATCATGTTGTGGTACTCGTCGCGATCGCCCAACCCGTAGATGCAGGACACCGTGGCGACAATCACCACGTCACGCCGCTCGATCAGGCTTTTGGTCGCCGAAAGCCGCATCTGTTCAATGTGATCATTGATCGAACTGTCCTTCTCGATGAACAGATCGCGCGATGGCACATAGGCTTCCGGTTGGTAGTAATCGTAGTAGGAAACGAAATAATCGACGGCATTCTCGGGAAAGAACTCCTTGAATTCCGCGTAGAGCTGCGCCGCCAGCGTCTTGTTCGGTGCCAGCACCAGCGCCGGGCGACCGGTCCGGGCAATGACGTTGGCCATCGTGTAGGTCT
>DATIUN010000039.1:0-5392 GCA_035466795.1 Azonexus sp.
GCATACTTCCTGCAGGCGTCCTCGAACACCGTCACCAGCGAGGCGATGTGGTCGATGCTGATTTCCGCGGGAACGCCCGGCGGGTAGGTCTTGATCCAGATCTTTT
The DNA here is from genome assembly GCA_035466795.1 of Azonexus sp. GTDB lineage: Bacteria > Pseudomonadota > Gammaproteobacteria > Burkholderiales > Rhodocyclaceae > Azonexus. The sequence goes on from DATIUN010000039.1 coordinate 107, forward strand.
CCATTTTTATCTCCTCCTTAAGTTGATCAACCGCCCAGCAGCGCTTTCTTGAGCGAAGCGTCTACCGGATTTTCTCCCAGCCAGACCTTGAGCAGCGCCCTGGCGAACGGGCCGCTCGAAACCTTGCCGCGCGCTTCCCCGTTGAAACTCACCGCGACCCCGTCGGCCGAAAAGTCCAGCGCCACGGTGTCGCCATTTTTGGCCGTGCCGACCTTTTTCATGATCTCGGCAAACTGCTCGGTCGGCGCCTTCAGCGCCGCCAGCTCGGCCTCGCTGTTGTTGTCCTTGAGACCGTCGCGCAAGGCGCCGTACAAGGTATCGGCATCGATTTCGCGCAGCATGCGCATGCTCATCCGGCGCGGTGTCGCGGCATCGAGCAAAGCGGCCGGTGCGTTCGATTTCTGGGACACGTAAAGCGCGCCGACATAGACCTTGATGAACACCTTGGTCCGCACGCCGGCGCCATTCAGCACCAGTTCATTGCCCCCGACCTTGATCTGGTCGTCAATCTTGATGCCGGCAACCTCGGCCGCGTGAGCGGCGGGAATGGCCAGCAATCCTGTTGCCAGCGCTGCAATTCGTACAGAACGTGGAATCACCTTGTCTCTCCTATCAGTAACCTGTTTCGGTATCACTTCTTTTTGTCGGCGACGTGCTGCGTTCGCTCAAGCGCAGTATGCGCCGATCTCTTGAGAATCTTCAACCGGGCCGGACATCGGGAGCGTCAGGCTGGCAACTCGCGCGCCAGCCTGGCAGACACCACCCTAGAGCCGCTCGATGATCCCTGCTGCGCCCATGCCGGTGCCGATACACATGGTCACCATGCCATACCTGCCGCCGGTGCGCTTGAGGCCGTGGACGACAGTCGCGATCCGGATTGCCCCGGTCGCCCCGAGCGGATGACCAAGGGCAATGGCGCCGCCCAGCGGATTGACCTTGCCCGGATTGATCCCCAATTCGTTCATCACCGCGATCGACTGCGCGGCGAAGGCTTCGTTGAGTTCGATCCAGTCGAGGTCGTCCTGCTTGATGCCAACCTGCTGCAGCACCTTGGGAATCGCCGCGATCGGGCCGATGCCCATGATCTCCGGCGCGACACCGCCCACCGCATAGCCGGCGAAGCGGGCCAGCGGGGTCAGGTTGTGTTCCTTGAGCACTTTTTCGGAGACCAGCATCACGGCGGCGGCACCGTCCGACATCTGCGACGAGTTACCAGCCGTCACCGAACCACGGGCGTGGAAAACCGGCCGCAGCTTGCCCAGTCGTTCGACGCTGGAATCCGGACGCGGCCCCTCGTCGGTATCGACGGTACGCTCGCGGATGCGGACCTGACCGGACGCGAGATCCGGCAGATGCTCGCGAATGGCGTAAGGCGAAATCTCGGCCTTGAAGTGGCCGGCGGCAATCGCCGCGCAAGCCTTCTGGTGCGAGGCGACGGCGAAGGCATCCTGCATTTCGCGGCTGATCTGCCACTGATTGGCGACCTTTTCGGCGGTCAGGCCCATGCCGTAGGCGATGCCGAGGTTTTCCTCCTTGGCGAAGATGGCCGGGTTCATGGACATCTTGTTGCCCATCATCTGCGGCATCACGCTCATCGACTCGGTGCCGCCGGCGATCATGACGTCGGCGAGGCCGAGGCGGATCTGGTTGGCGGCATCGGCCACTGCCTGCACCCCGGAGGAGCAGAAGCGGTTGATGGTGATGCCCGGCACGGTGATCGGCAGCCCGGCCAGCAGCAGGCCGATGCGGGCGACGTTCATGCCCTGCTCGGCTTCCGGCATGGCACAGCCGATGATGACGTCGCCGATGCGTGCCGGATCGATCCCCGGGACCTGGGCGACCACCGACTTGATGACGTGCGCCAGCATGTCGTCCGGACGCACGTGCCTGAACATGCCATTACGCTTGGCCGTGGGCAGACGGGTGGCGGCAACGATGTAGGCTTCCTGAATTTGTTTGCTCATTCTTTTCTCCTCGACCCGATCAGTTACGCAAAGGTTTGCCGGTTTCCAGCATGTGCTTGATCCGGGCCTGGGTTTCGGTGGTCTTCAGCAGTTCGACGAAGTACTGACGCTCGACGGTGAGCAGCCATTCCTCGTCGACCTGGCTGCCGGTTTCGATGTCGCCGCCACACAGGGCCGTCGCGGCAGCCTTGGCCACCTTGTAGTCGTGCGCGGAAATCATGCCGCCCTCCTTCATGTTGACCAGCATCATCTCCAGCGTCGCGATGCCGTTGCGGCCGGCAACCGGAATGGCGCGCGGCATCAGCGGCGGGGCGTAGCCGGCATCGGCCATTGCCCGCGCTTCGCGGATCGCCACGAACAGCAATTCGTGGGCGTTGAAGAGGATGGTATCGGAAGGCCTGGCGAAGCCCATGTCGATCGCTTCCTGGGCGCTTTTGGCGACCTTGGCCATGGCGACGTTCTGGAACACCGGTTGCAGGAAGTCGAAGACCTCGCCCGGCGTCGCCGATTGTGCGGCCCAGTCGGCAGCGCGCACGGCAAATTCCTTGCAGCCGCCGCCAGCCGGGATCAGGCCGACGCCGGCTTCAACCAGGCCGACATAGCTTTCCAGCGCCATGACGCGCTTGCCGGCATGCATCAGGAACTCGCAGCCACCGCCCAGCGCCATGCCTTGCACGGCAGCTACCGTCGGTACTTGTGCGTATTTCAGGGTCTGCGAAGCACGCTGGAATTTCTCGACGGTCTTCTCCAGAATATCGAATTGGCCGGCAGCGCAGGCTTCACCAACCTGTTGCAGGTTGGCGCCAACGGCGAACGGTGCTTCGTGCCAGATCACCACGCCATCGAGCGTCTGCTCGGCCTGGCGCACGGCAGCGATGACGCCGTCGAGAACCTCGTTGCCGATGGTGTGCATCTTCGACTTGATGGAAATGATGCCGATTCCGGCGTCGACCGCAGCAAGCTTCCACAGGCGCACGCCGTCGTTTTCATAAAGCGTTTCGCCGGATTTCTCTGGCGTTGCACCGGTTTCGCCGAGGACGCGCTCGGGGAAGAGCTGGCGCTGGTAAACCGGCAGCGCGGAACGTGCAGCGTAGGCATTGCGGCTGGCTGAATACGAACCCTGGGCTGTATGCACACCGGTACGGCCGCTTTCCAGCGCCCAGGCTGGCAGCGGCGCATTGCTCATGGTCTTGCCGGCGGCGATTTCGCCGGCGATGGCCTCCGCGATGGCGGACCAGCCAGCCGCCTGCCAGGTTTCGAACGGGCCTTGTGCCCAGCCAAAGCCCCAGCGCATGGCGAGATCGAGGTCGCGGGCATTGTCGGCGACGTGTTCGAGCTGGACGGCGGCGTAATGGAAAATGTCGCGGAAGATGGCCCACAGGAATTGGCCTTGCGGATGTACCGAAGCGCGCAGCGCGGCAAATTTCTCGGCCGGATTGCGCATCTTCAGGATCGCGGCAACGTCATCGGCAATGACGCCAGCCGAAGCGCGGTAATCCTGCTTGCCCAGATCAAGCACCTGGATTTCCTTGCCCTGCTTGCGGAAGATGCCGCACCGGGTCTTCTGGCCCAGCGCGCCCTTGCTGATCAGCGCGGACAGCCATTCCGGGGTCTTGAAGTAAGCGTGCCACGGATCATCCGGCAGCGTGTCCTGCATGGTCTTGACCACGTGGGCCAGGGTATCGAGGCCGACGACATCGGCGGTGCGGTAGGTGGCGCTCTTGGGGCGGCCGATCTTCGGGCCGGTCAGCGCATCGACTTCGTCGAAGCCAAGGCCGAATGCGGCGGTGTGGTGCATGACGGCGAGAATGGAGAAGACGCCGATGCGGTTGGCCACAAAGTTCGGGGTGTCGAGGGCGCGGATCACGCCCTTGCCGAGACGCGAGGTCAGCCAGGTTTCCAGCGCGTCCAGTGTGCCGGCGTCGGTGCCCTGGGTACCGATGATCTCGACGAGGTGCATGTAGCGCGGCGGGTTGAAGAAGTGGATGCCGCAGAAGCGCGGCCGCACGGTTTCGGGCAGGCCCTGGGCCAGCGCGTTCATCGACAGGCCGGAAGTGTTGGAGGCGATGATGGCATTGGCACCGAGGTGCGGGGCGATCTTCGCGTAGAGGTCGTTCTTCCAGTCCATGCGCTCGGCGATAGCTTCGATCACCAGATCGCACTCGGCGAGCAGTGGCAGGTGTTCATCGTAGTTGGCGGCGTCGATGTACTTGAGCTTTGCCTTGCCGGACAGCGGGGCCGGGTCGAGTTTCTTCAGACCATCCAGCGCCTTCCTGACGATACCGTTCTTGTCGCCTTCCTTGGCCGGCAGGTCGAACAGAACGACCGGCACATTCGCATTGGCGAGGTGCGCGGCAATTTGCGCCCCCATCACGCCGGCGCCAAGCACGGCGGCTTTCTTCACAATCAGCTTGTTCAAGCGTTTCTCCTTCAGATGTTGTTGTTCCGTTCAAGCCATGCCTGACCGTCTAAAACGAACGTTTGAATTATAGTATGGCAACAGTTGCGGTCAACGCTTTTTTTTAGAAGAAATACTCGAAAAAAAGCCCCGGACTCGCCGGGGCTTGGGGAATTGCTGAGTGCTCGAAGATCAGAAGCCCATCGAGTACTGGGCACCAAGGAGCCACGAGTAGTCGTTGTAGTTGCCCTTGATGAGGCCCTGGGGAATGGATGCACCCGCCCAGCCTGCATTATTGATGGGGGCATCCTTGACCCAGATGTAAGCAGCGCCGAAATCAAGCGCCGAGGTCTTGGTTGGCTTCCACTGGACGCCGCCCGTCAGCCAGGTACGATCATTGTCCGGTAACGAGGTAACACGGTATTCGGCGTTCGGGACCGGGGTGTTGTCGTAGGCGACACCGACGCGAAGCTTGATGTCATCACTCATCTTGTAGTTGGCACCCAGGGCAAAACGCCACGTATCGTTGAACTTGGTTTCCAGAACCTGAGCGACCGAGCCGGAAGCAGGACCAGATGTGCGAATGATGTCCAGTTGCTGAACAGTGCTCCAACCCATCCAGGACACGTCACCGAGCACCTCCCAGCGATCGCCAAAACCTTGAGCGATGCTGAGGATGAAGGAGTCAGGAAGTTTGATTTCTACTTCCGCATCACTGTTCACCAAGGCAGCCAACGGGCCAGATCCACTGATGTCACCGCTGAGCGTATATTTTGTGGTCGAACGATAGGCAACACCGATCTTCGTTTGCGGCGCAACGGTGAACAAAGCGCCGATGTTCCAGTTCCAGGAATCATCGGTGACATCAAGCTTCTTCGAAGTGTTGATGATCGCTGCCGTTTGAGCCAGAGTACGCCCGCCAAT
>DATIUN010000040.1:0-4658 GCA_035466795.1 Azonexus sp.
CAGTATCTCCAACAAGCTCGACGATCTGGCGCAACGCGCCGCCGAGCTGCGGAGGTATCTTTGACTACGATCACAAGCGCGAACGCCTGACCCTCCTGAATCAGGAGATGGAAGATCCCAAGATTTGGGATGACCCGAAACACGCCCAGGAACTGGGCCGCGAGAAAAAATCGCTGGAAGACATCGTCCTCGTCCTCGAGGCCGTGGACAACGGCGTCAACGACGGCCGCGAACTCTTCGCCATGGGCAAGGACGACAACGACGACGAGACACTGCAATCGGTCGAGGCCGATAACGCCGGACTCGAAGAAAAGCTCGCCGCACTCGAATTCCGCCGCATGTTCAACAATCCGCAGGATCCCAACCCCTGCTTCCTGGAAATCCAGGCCGGCGCCGGTGGCACGGAAGCCCAGGACTGGGCCTCGATGTTGCTGCGCATGTACCTGAAATTCGGCGAAAAGAAGGGGTTCACCGTGGAAGTCATGGAAGAATCCGAAGGCGACGTCGCCGGCATCAAGGGCGCCACCATCAAGTTCTCCGGTGACTACGCCTACGGCACGCTGCGCACAGAAACCGGCATCCATCGCCTGGTTCGCAAGTCGCCATTCGACTCCAATGCCCGCCGTCACACCAGCTTCACCTCGGTCTTCGTCTATCCGGAAGTAGATGACTCGATCGAGATCGCCATCAATCCGGCCGACGTACGCACCGATACCTACCGCGCTTCCGGCGCCGGCGGTCAGCACATCAACAAGACCGACTCTGCGGTGCGCCTGACGCACGTCCCTACCGGCATCGTCGTCCAGTGCCAGAACGACCGCTCGCAGCACCGCAACCGCGACGAAGCCTGGCAGATGCTGCGCGCCCGCCTGTACGAGCACGAGTTGCGCAAGCAGCAGGCGGAACAGCAGAAACTCGAAGATGCCAAGTCCGACATCGGCTGGGGCCACCAGATCCGTTCCTACGTGCTCGACCAGTCGCGCATCAAGGATCTGCGCACCAACCACGAAACCGGCAACACCCAGGCCGTGCTCGACGGCGACCTCGATCCTTTCATCGAGGCCAGCCTGAAACAGGGCGTCTGACAAAATTGCCAAAAGCCGGGAACCATTTCTTTCCGGCTTTTTCAATCCAGATCACGCAGTCAAGAAACCCGACATGAACAAGAACAATGCTGCACTGCTCACCTTCCTGGTGGCCGCCGGGCTGACCGCCTGCGGGGACAAGCCGCAGCCGGCTGCCGCCCAGCCGGCGAAGCCGGCATTGACGGTTACCGTCATTACCCCGCAACTGCTCGACTGGCCGCAAACGCTGGCCGCCAGCGGCAATGTCGCCGCCTGGCAGGAGGCGGTGATCGGCCCCGAGATCAGCAATTACCGGATCACCGAAGTCCGTGCCAATGTCGGCGATGTGGTGAAGAAGGGCGACGTGCTGGCACGCATCGCCAGTGATGCGGTCGACAGCGAACTGGCGGAAAGCAAGGCGGCGGTCGCCGAAACCGAAGCGACGCTGGCCGAAGCGCGGGCGATCAACGAACGCGCCCGCCAGTTGCGCGAAAAGGGCTTTTACAGCCCGCAACAGGGCATTCAGACGCAGACCGCCGCCGATACAGCGCTGGCCCGCCTGAATGCCGCCAAGGCCCGTTTGCAGTCGGCCGAACTGCGGCGCTCCAAGGCCAGCGTCGTGGCGCCTGACGATGGAATCGTTTCGGCGCGCAGCGCTACCGTCGGCTCACTGACGCAATCCGGCGAGGAGTTGTTCCGGCTGATTCGCGGCGGCCGGCTGGAATGGCGGGCCGAGGTCACCGCCGCCGAACTATCCCGCCTCCAGCCCGGTCAGCCGGTCAGGCTGGAGAGCCCGACCGGCATCGCCGTCGCCGGCACGGTGCGCGCCGTCGCCCCGACCGTCGATCCGCAGACGCGCAACGGCATCGTGTACGTGGATCTGCCGCCGGAAGCAGGCAAGGTGCTGAGCGCCGGCATGTTCACGCGCGGCGAGTTCCAGCTCGGCCAAAGCCCGGCGCTGACCCTGCCGCAATCGGCGGTATTGCTGCGCGAGGGTTTCGCCTATGTCTTCCGTATCGAACCCGGGCCGGACAGCATCGCGAAAGTCACCCAGACCAAGGTCGGCACCGGTCGTCGCGACGGTGAGCAGCATATCGAGGTGACGGGGCTGGATGCCAAAGCCCAGGTGGTGGCGAGCGGCGGCGGCTTCCTCGCCGATGGCGACACCGTGCGCATCGTCGCCGCGCAGCCATGAACGTTTCCGCCTGGTCGATCCGAAACCCGATTCCGGCCGTGCTGATGTTCGTCATGCTCACCCTGCTTGGCATGGCAGCCTTCAAGGCGATGAAGATACAGCAGTTTCCCGACATCGACCTGCCAATGGTGACAGTTACCGCCAGTCTTCCAGGCGCTGCACCCGCACAGATGGAAACCGAGGTGGCGCGCAAGATAGAGAACGCCATTGCCACGCTGCAGGGCATCAAGCACATTTACACCAAGGTGCAGGATGGGACGGCCATCGTCACCGTCGAATTCCGCCTCGAAAAGCCGACGCAGGAAGCGCTCGACGATGTGCGCGATGCGGTCTCCCGCATTCGCGCCGACTTGCCCGGCGACCTCAAGGATCCGGTGATTTCCAAGGTCAACCTGGCCGGCGCACCGATCCTGACCTACACCATCGCCTCGACGCGCATGGACGATGAAGCGCTGTCGTGGTTCGTCGACAACACGGTGAGCAAGGCGCTGCTCAGCGTGCGCGGCGTCGGCGCCGTGGCCCGCGTCGGCGGCGTCACTCGCGAGATCCGCGTCGAACTCGACCCGGCCCGCCTGCTTGCCTTGCGCGCCACGGCAGCGGACGTTTCACGTCAGTTGCGACAGATTCAGCAGGAAGGTTCGGGCGGCCGCGCCGATGTCGGCGGCGTCGAGCAGTCGGTGCGCACCATCGCCACCGTGCAGTCGGCCGAAGAACTGGGGCAGATGGAGATTTCGCTCGGCGACGGCCGGCGGGTCCGGCTCGACCAGCTGGCCACGGTCAGCGATACCGTCACCGAACAACGCTCGGCCGCCCTGCTCAACGGCAAGCCGGTGGTCGGCTTCGAGATCGTCCGCAGCCGCGGCGCCGGCGAGGTCGATGTGACCAAGGGCGTGCGCGCGGTGCTGGAAAAGCTGAAGAAGGATTACCCGGACATCACGATCACCGAGGCCTTCAACTTCGTCGATCCGGTGCAGGAAAACTTCGAAGGCTCGATGGCGCTGCTGATCGAGGGTGCCATCCTCGCCGTCATCGTCGTCTGGCTCTTCCTGCGCGACTTGCGCGCCACCTTTGTTTCGGCCACGGCGCTGCCGCTGTCGATCATCCCGACCTTTGCTGCGATGTACCTGATGGGCTTCACGCTCAACGTCGTCACACTGCTGTCGATGTCGCTGGTCGTCGGCATCCTGGTCGACGACGCCATCGTCGAGATCGAGAACATCATGCGCCACCTGCGCATGGGCAAAACGCCGCTGCAGGCAGCGCTGGAAGCCGCCGACGAGATTGGGCTGGCGGTGATCGCCACCACTTTCACGCTGATCGCCGTCTTCCTGCCGACCGCCTTCATGAGCGGCGTGCCGGGCAAATTCTTCGTCCAGTTCGGGTGGACCGCAGCCATCGCCGTTTTCTTCTCGCTGGTCGTCGCCCGCATGCTGACGCCGATGATGGCCGCCTACATCCTCAAGCCACCGACAAAGCAACACCACGAGCCACGCTGGATGACGGTCTACACCGGCTGGGCAGCCTGGTGCCTGAAGCACCGGCTGAAGACAACGCTCGCTGCCCTCGTCTTCTTTTTCGGCTCTTTCGCGCTGGTGCCGCTGCTGCCAACCGGCTTCATTCCGCCCGACGATCTATCGCAGACCCAAGTTTATCTCTCGCTGCCGCCCGGCAGCACCTTCAAGGAAAGCTTTGCCGCCGCCGAGAAGGCGCGGCGCATCGTCGAGCAGAACCCGCATGTGAAGATGGTCTATACCGCCATCGGCGGCGGGGCGGCCGGCAGCGACCCCTTCGCGCCGAAGGGCGCGGCCGAGGTGCGCAAGGCGACGCTGACCATCAACTTGACGCCACGCAAGGAACGTGGCGGCGTCAGGAAACAGGAAGTCGAACGCCAGTTGCGCGAGGCATTGGGGGTGCTGCCCGGGGTCCAGATCAAGGTCGGCCTCGGCGGCTCCAACGAAAAATACGTGCTGGTGCTGGCCAGCGAAAACGGCGCCCTGCTCGCCGACCACGCGCGCACCGTCGAACGCGAGTTGCGTAGCATCCCCGGCATCGGCGCGGTGACCTCGACCGCCAGCCTGGTTCGCCCGGAACTCGTGGTGCGCCCGGATTTCGCGCGCATGGCCGATCTCGGCGTCACCTCGGCAGTCATCGCCGATACGCTGCGCATCGCCACCGCCGGCGACTACGACCAGAACATCGCCAAGCTCAACCTGACGCAGCGGCAGATTCCGATCGTCGTCAAGCTGCCGCCCGAAGCGCGCCAGGATCTGCCCCTGCTGGAACGCTTGAACGTGCCCGGCAAGCACGGCCCGGTGATGATCGGCAACGTCGCGACCCTGCACCTGGCTGGCGGCCCGGCCGAGATCGACCGCTACGACCGCCTGCGCAACATCAATTTC
>DATIUN010000041.1:0-6444 GCA_035466795.1 Azonexus sp.
GAGCAGCGTGATCAGGCGGGACAGCAAGCGCTTGTCGCCAGCCCGCAAACCCGCCAGAACCTGTTCGGCAGTGGCCACACCCTCGACCGCCAGATCGAAGTCGGATTGCTGCACGACCTCGTTGATCATGCCCTGCAAGCCCATGTGCACGCCGTCTTCCGGTGCATAGATACGGGTCACGCCGTATTCGTGGAGCTCCTTGATTTCGGACGGCATGATGACGCCGCCGCCGCCGCCGAAGACCTTGATATTCTCGCCGCCATTCGCCTTCAGCAGATCGATCATGTACTTGAAGAACTCGACATGGCCGCCTTGATACGAGGTGATGCAGATGCCCTGCACGTCCTCCTGCAATGCGGCATTGACGATTTCCTGCACCGAGCGGTTGTGACCGAGATGGATCACCTCGGCGCCGGTCGACTGCAGGATGCGGCGCATGATGTTGATCGACGCATCGTGACCGTCGAACAGCGAGGCGGCGGTCACGAAACGCACCTTGTTCTTCGGCTTGTATGGGGACAGCTTCCGGGCAACTGAAAGATCGGTCATGAGGCCAGCCTCGTTGAAAGAGAGGGAGAGGCGTTCATGTTAGGCCGTTTTCCCCGTGCTGCCATTGCGGCGAATGACGAAAATCGTGTAAATTCCGCCACGGTGTTAGAGTGTTGCGGTCGACCCCGAAAATTACCCGAAAATGCCGCTTCACACGATCCCGACATCGCCAGGCCGCACGCAAGCCACTGTCTCCATGGGCTTTGTTACCGGCATGCTGACCGGCCTCAAGCGCCGTCAGATCGACCCGTCGCCACTGCTGGCCACGCTGGAGGTTGATATTGCAGACACCGCCAGCCGGATTCCAATCGACCGCTACGCCGCGCTTTACAACCGGCTGAACCGCGAACTGGACGACGAAGGGTTTGGCCTGTTCGCCCAGCCGATGCGCCCCGGCAGCTTTGAATTCCTCTGTCGCGGTTGCCTGAGCGCAGCGACCCTGGCCGATGCACTGGCCCGTGCCAGCCGCTTCCTGCACATCGTGCTGCCCGACCTGGCGGTCAGCGTTCGCCGTTCGCACGGCCATGCCGAACTGGTCATTGCCGAGACGCGAAAACTGGCCGAACACACCGACGACCCCGGTCGCATCTTTGCCTTCGAATGGCTGCTGCGCCTGCTGCACGGCCTCGCCTGCTGGTTCGCCGGACGCGGCATCAGCCTCGACAGCGTGATCTTTCCCTACCGCAAGCCGGACCATTTCGCCGATTACGCGCTGATCTTCACCGAGGATTCCCGTTTCGCCCCGACCGTTCCCGGCGGCACCGGTACGCTGGTCGCCAGCTTCAATGCCAATCTGCTCGACCTGCCGGTCCGTCGCGACGAAGCCGCGCTTACCGCCTTCCTCGACGGCGCGCCCGGCAAGATCACCATGCTCTACCGGCGCGACCGCGAATTGGTGATCCGCGTCCGCGACCTGCTGCGCGCCGCGCTGCCGTCATCGCTCGGGCTCGACGACATTGCCGACCGCCTGCACCTGTCGCCGCGTACCATCCACCGCCGTCTGCAAGAGGAAGGCTCCAGTTTCCGAAGCATCAAGGATGCGTTGCGCCGCGACCTGGCGCTGACCAAGCTGACCAAGAGGAACGAAGCCATTGCCCAGGTCGCTGCTGACCTCGGTTACGCCGATACTTCGGCCTTTTATCGTGCCTTTGTCGAATGGACCGGCATGGCGCCAACTCACTATCGACAGCGCTGGGCCGCGAAGCGATGACACGCCGTCAGGCCCGGGCCGACCCTTGAGGTCTTTCGCTTCGCCCTGGAATGCGATACGCTCCTCACCTCGGAATCAATAAGCAGGGAATGTTTCGACTGTCATGAAAAGCAAGGAAAAGCGTGGCGTGAACGACGACCGGCGCATCGACGATATTGGCCCGCCCGATGGCTGGCGGGATCGGCGCCGGCATGTCGAACGGCGAATTCCTGTTTCCGAGGAAGTCGAGGTAAGCGACGAGGAATGGGCTGTGTATTTCGACAACCCGGCCAAGAAAGCTACTGCCCAGACGGAGCACGAGCAATCTGTCGCGGCCGACGTTTTCGATCGTGCCAAAAAATGATCGCCAGCGAACCTGCGAACCAGGCGGGTTGGGAAGCAGAACAAAAAGGTCGGATTCATCCGGCCTTTTTGTTTTCCGTCTGCAGCAACTATTCTTCGTCTTCGTGCAACTGGAACTTGCTGGCCATCTGTTGCTGCACGTTCGGCGGCACCGCCGCATAGCGCGCGAACTCGATCGTGTAGCTGCCCTGACCGCCGGTCAGCGACTTCAGGCGCGACTGGTAATCGTTGAGCTCGGCCAGCGGCACCTCGCCGCTGATTGCCGCCATGCCGTGGCCGCGCCCGTCGGTGCCGGTGATGTGCCCGCGGCGGCTGGACAGGTCGCCGGTCAGGTCGCCGATCGCGCCTTCCGGGACGATGATCTCGATGTTGACGATGGGTTCCAGAACGATCGGCCGCGCATTGCGGATGGCCTCGATCACCGCCTTGCGGCCGGCAGTCACGAAAGCGACTTCCTTGCCGTCAACGGCGTGGGTCTTGCCGTCGAAAACCGTCACTTTCAGGTCGTCGACCGCATAACCCGCCACCACGCCGCCTTCCAGCCCCTGGCGGACGCCCTTTTCCACCGCCGCCATGAACACGCCGGGAATGACCCCTCCCTTGACCGCATCGATGAATTCGAAGCCTTCGCCGCGGCCTTTCGGCTCGATACGCAGATGCACCTCGCCGAATTGCCCGGCACCGCCGCTCTGCTTCTTGTGGCGATGGATGCCTTCCGCGGGGCCGGTAATCGTCTCGCGATAGGGAATGCGCGGCGGCTGGGTATCGACTTCCAGCTTGTACTGGCCGGCCATTTTTTCCAGCTTGGTCTTCAGGTGAATCTCGCCGAGGCCGCGAATCACCGTTTCATTGCTGGTCGGATGGCGCTCGACGATGAAGGTCGGATCCTCCATCGCCAGCTTGCCAAGGATGTCGAACAGCCGTTGCTCGTCACCCTTCTTCTTCGTTTCGACGGCGAGGCCAGCCATCGGTTTCGGGAACTCGAGCGGCACCAGGTGAATGTGATCCTCGTCGTGCGAATCGTGCAGAACGCAATCGAACTCGATTTCATCGACCTTGGCGACCGCGCCGATGTCGCCCGGCAGCAGTTCGTCGACCTCGACCGTGTCCTTGCCCTGCAACTGGTAAAGGTGGGCGACCTTGAACGGTCGCTTGCCGTCGCCGACGAAGAGTTGCATGTCCCGCTTCAAGGTGCCCTGGTGTACGCGGAAAATCCCGATCTTTCCCATGTAAGGGTCGGCCACGACCTTGAAGACGTGCGCCAGCACATGTTTGCCGGCATCCGGCTCGGCATGGAACGGCTCGGTCTTGTCACCCGGCTGGCCCTTGTAGAACGGCGGTGGATTGCCTTCTGCCGGATTCGGCGCCAGCGACGCGAGAACGTGCAGCAGTTCCCTGATACCGGCGCCGGTCTTTGCCGACACGAACAGGATGGGAATCAGGTGGCCTTCGCGCAGCGCTTTCTCGAACGGCGCATGCAGGGCGTCGGCGCTGGGGTCGGCGCCGTCTTCGAGATACTGGGCCAGCAGGTCTTCATCCTCCTCGACGATCTGGTCGATCAGCGCCCGGTGGGCCGCAGCGACCGACTCGAAGTCGGCATCGCCGGCATCGTGTTCGAGCACCTCGACGACATCCGCCGCGCCATGGGCGGGCAAGTCGAGCAGCAGGCACTGCTTGCCGAAGCGCTCGCGGATATCGGCGACCAGGCCGGGCAGATCAAGATTGTCGGCATCGATCTTGTTGATGACGATCATCCGGCACAACTTGCGCTCGGCAGCATGGCGCATCATGCGCTCGGTCATCAGTTCGATGCCGGTCTGCGCATTGACGACGACAAGCGCGGTATCGACGCCGGCCAGCGCGGCAATGGCCAACCCGGAGAAATCCGGGTAACCCGGCGTATCGACCAGATGGACATGAATGCCTTCGTGGTCAAAATTCACGACCGCCGAGGTCAGCGAATGACCCGCTTCTTTCTCCTGGGCGTCACTGTCGCAGACGGTGCTGCCCTTCTCGACGCTGCCCCTGGCCTGAATCGCCCCGGTCGCGAACAGCAGCGCCTCGGCCAGACTGGTCTTGCCGGCCGCGCCATGGCCGACCAGCGCCACGGAACGCAGCGCCTCGGTGGTATATCTGGACATCTTCTTCTCCCTGAACTTGTTTGAAACTAGCGAAAACCCATTTTACGCCCGCACTTGCCCGACGCACAGTGCAGGCACCGCCCGGGAAAGCACGGCCCTCATTTCTTGTCCTTCCGCGGACGCACCCAGCCGGGCACCGTAATCTGCCGGGCGCGCGACAAGGTCAAGGCATCCGGGGGAGCATCCTGGGTCAATGTCGTTCCTGCACCCAGCGTCGCCCCGCGCCCGACCGTGACCGGCGCGACGAGTTGGGTATCGGAACCGATGAAGACGTCGTCCCCGATGACGGTCTTGTGCTTGTTGGCCCCGTCGTAGTTGCAGATTATGGTGCCGGCGCCGACATTCACCCGTTCGCCGATTTCGGCGTCGCCGATATAGGCCAGGTGATTGGCCTTGGACCTGGCGCCGATCGTGCTCTTCTTGACTTCGACGAAGTTGCCGATATGTACCTCGGGTCCGAGTTCGGCTCCCGGCCGCAGGCGCGCAAAGGGGCCAAGCACTCCGTCGGGACCGATCACGGCGTCCTCGCAATGGCAGAAGGCGGCGATGTGCGCACCGGCGCCGATCCTGACGTTCTTCAGCACGCAGTAGGGGCCGACTTCGACCGCATCGCCCAGTTCGACCCGGCCCTCGAAAACACAGCCGACATCGATGAAAACATCGCGACCATACTGCAGCTCGCCGCGCACATCGATACGAGCCGGATCAGCCAGCCGGACACCACCGAGCAGCAATTGATCGGCCGTATCGCGTTGATACACGCGCTCCAGTTCCGCCAGTTGCACCTTGCTGTTGACCCCCAGAACTTCCCATTCGTCATCGGGGTGAGCGGTGCGCACAGGCATCCCTTCGGCGACCGCCAGGGCGACGATATCGGTCAGATAATATTCACCCTGGGCGTTGTCATTCGACAGCCGGGACAGCCAGTCGGTCAGCCGTGCCGAGGGAATCGCCATGATGCCGGTGTTGACCTCGCGAATGGCCTTCTCCGCGGCGTTCGCATCCTTTTCTTCGACGATTCGTTGCACGCTCCCCGCGGCATCGCGAACGATACGTCCGTAGCCGGTCGGATTTGCCAGCTCGACGGTCAGGATGGACAAGCCATCCTTGCCCGCATGCAGCAGACGCTTCAGGGTGGAAGCCCGGGTCAGCGGCACATCGCCATAGAGAACCAGCGTCTGCCCGTTGCCGTCCAGTGCAGGCAATGCCTGCGCGACGGCATGTCCGGTACCCAGTTGCGGCTCCTGCCGAGCCCATGAAATATCGTCCGCATCGAGGGTCGACCGCACCACTTCGCCGCCATGGCCGAAAACCACGACCAGTTTGGCCGGCCCAAGCGTACGCGCGGTGTCGATCACATGCTGGGCCAGCGCCTTGCCGGCCACCGGGTGCAACACCTTGGGCAGATTGGAATGCATGCGCTTGCCCTGACCGGCGGCAAGGATGACGACTTGTACAGGCGTTTCAGCCATATTCGAACTCCGGAAATGACGAAGGCGGCCACTGGGACCGCCTTCGCATTATCGCATGACGCTCCTGACCTTACCGGGGCAGCGTCGAGGCACCCATCAGGAAGGCATCCACCTCGCGCGCGCACTGGCGGCCTTCGCGGATCGCCCAGACGACCAGCGACTGGCCGCGCCGCACGTCGCCAGCGGCATAGACCTTGGCGACATTGGTGGCGTAGCAACCTGCGCCATCGGTCGTTGCACCGGCATTGCCGCGATTGTCCTTGACGACACCAAACGCCTCCAGGAGCGTGCCGACCGGGTTGGTGAACCCCATGGCCAGGAAGGCAGCATCGCAGGGCAGGTCGAATGCCGATCCGGCGACCTCGACCATGCGGCCTTCCTTCCATTCGACACGAACGGCCTCCAAGGCCTTGACATTGCCCTTGCCGTCGTCGATGAAACGCTTGGTCGCCACCGCGAAATCGCGCATACAGCCTTCATCGTGCGACGACGAGGTACGCAGCTTGTACGGCCAGTACGGCCAGGTCAGCGCCTTGTTCTCCTGCTCCGGCGGCATCGGCATCAGTTCGAACTGGGTGACCGAAGCGGCGCCGTGGCGGTTGGAGGTGCCGACGCAGTCGGAGCCGGTATCGCCGCCGCCGATGACGACGACGTGCTTGCCCTTGACGTTGATCGGATTGGCGATGCCCTGCTGAACCTCCTTGTTCTGCGGAATCAGGAATTCCAGCGC
>DATIUN010000042.1:0-5697 GCA_035466795.1 Azonexus sp.
CCCGCCAGCTCGGCCGGATGAAAATCGACACGGAAGCTCGCGCAGCAGGCGCCGCAGCTCTGACAGGCGCTCATCACAGCTTGACCCGGCAGCGCCATAGTTGGTGGCCGGAGGCGAGATATTTTTTCTCAAAGGGTGTCATCGGGTCGTCGGTGACATACGGTTCGGGGACGACCGATTGGCCGCCGAGCAGGGTCAGCGCCTGCGCCATTTCCTCGATGTAGATTTGCCAGTTGCTGCGGCATTCGAGTTCGCCGCCCAACGCCTTCCACACCGGAAACACCGCATGGCCGTGCCAGCGCCGCGCCAGATGGCCGATCTTCGGCCACGGATTGGGGTAGAAGTTGTAGTGCCGCGCCAGGTGGATGCCGCTTTCCGCCAGCAGGCGCCAGAAATCGACCAGCTCGGCACGGACCAGCAGTGCATTGGCCGGCAAGGGCAGCGGCTTGCCGCGAATGATGCGGTCGACCGACTGATCGACGCCAAAAACAAAATGATCGGCAAAGGTTTCGGCGAGGCGCCGGGTGCTCCAGCCGACGCCGCAGCCGGCATCGAGGATCAGCGGCGCGCCCGGATGCCAGGCATCACGAACCGCCAGTGCGGCGGCGAACGCGCCCCGGTTGTAGTCGAGAATCGGCTTGCGGAAAGGATGCGCGAGATGGCGACGAACCAGTTCGTCGAGGTCGCGGTGCGGCCCCTCCTGGGCGCTGGCGATGAAGCGCGAGTTGCCGCTCATGCGGCAACCGGCAGTTCGCCGAGGATGCCGGCAGCGACCAGTTCCGCGTCAATGTCGGGCGCTGCCTTGATCGGCCGCAGACGCTGGTAGAGCACCTCAGCCTCGGGGTAATTGCGGCGCAGCAACGCCAGCCATTGCTTGATCCGCCCGCCGGCATGGGCCGGCACCACTTTTTGGCGGACGCCCTGCCAGTACGCCGCAACCCCGGGCGCCACTTCATCCCAGCCGCCGGTTTGCTCGCCGCGGACGCGGCGCGCCAGCAACGGATCGGCGATGGCACCACGGCCGAGCATGATGTCGGCGCAGCCGGTTTCCTGCTGGCAGCGGACGAAATCCGCCACCGTCCACACCTCGCCATTGGCGATGAGCGGAATGTCGATCGCCGTCCGCACCCGGTCGATCGATGCCCAGCGCGCCGGCGGGCGATAGCCGTCGGCCTTGGTCCGGCCATGGACGATCAGTTCATCGATGCCGCCGGCGGCCAGCGCCTGCGCGCAGTCGACAGCCAGGCTGGTATCGTCGATGCCGAGACGCATTTTTGCCGTAAATGGGATGTCGACCGGAACTACCGCGCGCACGGCGCTTACGATTTCGTTGAGCAGCTCCGGCTCACCGAGGAGCGCGGCGCCGCCGCGATGGCGATTGACCGTCGGCGCCGGGCAGCCGAAATTGAGGTCGATCCCGGCCGGCTTCAGCGTCACCAGCCGGCGGGCGTTCTCGGCCATCAGATACGGATCCGATCCGAGCAACTGGACGCGCATCGGCGTGCCGGCAGCGGTCCGGCTGTCGCTGAGCAACTCGGGGCAGATTCGCTGATAAGTCTTGACCGGCAGCACGTTGCCCGAGACGCGGATGAATTCGCAAATGGCCCAGTCGTAGCCGCCGATGCCCGTCAGCACGCCGCGCAGCAGATTGTCGGCGAGCCCTTCCATCGGGGCGAGGAGAATGCGGGACATCGGAAATCCGGGGCGCTGGAGAGGTGCGCATTATAATCCGCGCCATGCTGCGCCTAGTCCTCGACACCAACGTCGTCCTCGATCTCTTCCACTGGAGCAACACCGACGCGGTGCCGATCATGGCGGCGCTCGAAGACGGCCAGGTCGAGTGCCTGGCCGACGAACGGACGCTTGATGAACTGCAACGCGTGTTGACCTACCCGCAACTCAAATTGACGCCGGAAATGGCGGTCGACCGCTACCGCCGCTACAGCGGTCTCGTGCAGATGTTCCCCGCGGGCGAGGCGCCGCCGCTCCCGCACTGCAAGGACCGCGACGACCAGAAGTTCCTCGAGCTCGCCGCCCGTTGCAGCGCAAATATATTGGTGACCAAGGACAAGGCGCTGCTCCGCTTGCGCGGGCGGACCACCCTCGGTTTCCAGATTCTCAAACCGGCCGCCGCCTCGGCGCTGCTTCCGCCCACCCCACTCCAGGAAACGCCATGAGCGAAGCCAGCCCCGCGACCCCGCCGCCCAGAATCAAACCCGTCACCCAGGCCAAGCCAGGCCTTCACCCGCGCAACCGCGACGGCGCCGGCTACGACTTTGCCGCCCTCGCCGCCGCTGCGGCCGGACTGGTGCGTTACCTGGTCACGACCCCGGCCGGCACGACCACTATCGATTTCGCCAACCCGGCGGCGGTCAAGGCCTTCAACCGCGCGCTGCTGGTCCACCATTACGGCATCGCCGGCTGGGACATCCCGGCCGGTTACCTGTGTCCGCCGATCCCCGGCCGCGCCGACTACATCCACCACGTCGCCGACCTGCTCGCCTCCTGCAACCGCAAGGTGATTCCGGTCGGCCCGCGGGTACGTGTCGTCGACATCGGTGTCGGCGCCAACTGCATCTACCCGCTGATCGGCCACGGCGAATACGGCTGGCGCTTCCTCGGCGTAGACGTCGACCAGCCGGCGCTGGCCAACGCCCAGAGGATCGTCGCCGCCAACCCGGCACTCGCTGACGCCATCGAATTGCGTCACCAGCCGGTGCAGGTCAACATCTTCGTCGGCATGCTCCGCTCGGGAGAAAATTTCGAACTCAGCATCTGCAACCCGCCCTTCCACAACTCGCCCGGCGATGTCCTGGATGTGGCACAGCGCAAGTGGAACAAACTCGGCAAAGGCGGCGGCAGGAAAACCGTCGGCCCGCCGCGCCTGAATTTCGGCGGCCAGGGAACCGAGCTGTGGTGCGAAGGCGGCGAAAGGGCTTTCCTCGAACGCATGGTCGCGCAAAGCGCCGGCATCCCCAAGCGCTGCCTGTGGTTCACCAGCCTGGTCTCGAAGGCGGAGAACGTCGTCCATGTCGAAGTGGCGCTGAAGAAGGTTCATCCGGTCGACACGCGGGTGATCCCGATGGCCCAGGGCCAGAAGCAGAGCCGGCTGATTGCCTGGACCTTCTGCGGCAACGGCGAGATGGAACGCTGGCGCAAGGCGCGCTGGGCGGAGCCGGCCTGACGCGGATTCACGCATTGCCGGGGCAGGAGTAGGATTAATAGATGTCCCGGTCGATCGCACTCCCGCTGATTCCCGCCCTGCTGGCGAGCCTGGCACTGCTGCTGGCCGGCTGCGCCGCGCAACCCGCACCGGCATTGCCGGATCAAGAAATACTGCAGGACCAGCCGCCATCCGCGACTTTCTACAAGGATGGGCAACTCCTTCTGCAATACGGATCGATCTACCTCGGCGCAACCTGGCCCGCCACGGACCAGACCGACCGTCAGTTCCGCTACTACGCGACAAGGATCGATCTGGTCGCCGACGCGACCCCGGACCTGCAGACGCTGCAACGCGACTGGCAGCCCGTCACGCTGCTCGGGAACGACCGCTGGAACAGCATCGTCCGCAGCCTGCTGGAAAGCGCCGCCCCGGAAAAACCCGACAACGGAACCCTGATCACGCTGCAGGGCGCCGACTTCGTCATCAGCCGCGGCACCGACGGCGCGCTCGCCGTTCATCGGCTGGAGCGCAAACCGGCCAGCCTGAAAATTACGCGCAGCATCGGCGAAGAAGCCTTTTCCGCGCTGGCCAACGCCTCGCTCAAGGATGAACTCGCGCGCGACGGGCAGTTGCCCGGCCCGGTGATGTTCGTCGTCGGCGAGAAGGAACCCGGGCGCGCTTTCGTCCTTTTCGACCTCGCGGCGGACCGCTCGATCTTCCTCACCCATCCGGCGGGCGCCCTGCCGCTTGGCAAGAAACTCGGATACTCGCTCCGGCTGCTCGATGCCCTGGTGCTGCGCAGCCAGGTACTGGGCGTGGTTCGCAACCCGGTCTCCAGCACCAACCGGCTGCTATGGATGACCGGTCACTCGGGCGCAGTCCTGCTGCCGCGTGGCCTCGCCCTCGGGAAGCAGGCCCCGCCGCCGCTGGCGCACAATGCGCCGATGGACCCGGCCGCATGGGAAGCGCTGCTGGACGATCTGATCAACCCGGAAAAATACCGCGCCAGCCTGAAGCCGCTGATCGACGGCGAAGCATTCTTTGTCGAGCTGATACAGGCCATTCAGGACGCCCGCGAAGCGATCGACCTCCAGATATACATCTTCGACAGCGACGACTACGCCCTGCGCATCGCCGACCTGCTCAAGCAGCGCTCGCGGGACATCAAGGTGCGCGTTCTCGTCGACCGGCTCGGCTCCCTTGCCGCCGGTCAGGTTCCTTCGAAATCACCGTACTACTCGAGTAGCAAGCCCCCGCTTTCGATCCTTGGCTACCTGCGGGAGAACTCCGCAATCGAAGTGCGCGCACTGGAAAACCCCTGGCTGACCTCGAGCCACACCAAGCTAATCGTCATCGATCACGCCAAAGCCTATATCGGCGGCATGAACATCGGCCGCGAATACCGCTACGAGTGGCATGACCTGATGCTCGAAGTCGGCGGTCCGCTTGTCCGGCGCCTGCAAAAGGACTTCGACGGACGCTGGACCCATGCCGGACCGGGCGGCGACCTGGCCTTCGCATTCAACGCCGGCCGGCCGGACGAGCCGGGCGAGCCGGGCGCTGCCGGCCAAGCGGAGGTCCGCCCGCTGTACACCCGCACCGGCGACGCGCAGATCCTGCGCGCCCAGCTCGCCGCCATCCGCCGCGCGCGCTCGCACATCTACATCGAGCAGCCCTACGTTTCCGACGACGAGATCATTTACGAGCTGATTGCCGCGCGCCGGCGCGGCGTCGATGTGCGCGTCATTCTGCCGACCGGCAACGACTCCGGCCTGATGAGCAGCGCCAACCTGCTGGCAGCCAACCTCTTCCTGAGGAACGGCGTGCGCGTCTATGGCTATCCCGGCATGAGCCACGTCAAGGTGGCCATCTTCGACGGCTGGGCCTGCGTCGGATCGGCCAATCTCGACAAGTTGAGCCTGCGCATCAATCAGGAGGCCAACCTGGCCACATCCGACCCGCCTTTCGTCGACCGCCTGCGCCGGGAACTGTTCGACGTCGACTTCGCCCGTTCGCGGGAGTTTACGGAAGCGCAACCGGTCAACTGGACCGACTACATCTCGGAGTTCATCGCCGACCAGTTGTGAACGAAACCGGCGCGCGCTGCGACCCGGGCTATTCCGCGCGCCGGCGGAAAATCCAGGTCTTGTCGTCGGAAGCTTCCGCCGCAAAGGCATAGCCATCGTAGTCGAATTCCTTCAGGCCCTCCGGCTCGTCCAGCCGGTTGAGCACGGCGTAGCGCGTCATCAGCCCGCGCGCGCGCTTGGCGTAGAAGCTGATGATCTTGTATTTGCCGTTCTTCCAGTCCTCGAACACCGGCTGGATCAATAGACCGTTGATCTTGCGCCCGACGGCGGCCTTGAAATATTCCTCGGAAGCGAGGTTGACCGCGACCGTCCGCGGCATGTCGGCCAGTTCGGCATTGATTGCCTTGAGCAGGCGCTCGCCCCAATAAGCGTAGAGATCCTTGCCGGCCTTGTTGGCGAACTTGGTGCCCATTTCCAGGTGGTAAGGCTGCATGAGGTCGAGCG
>DATIUN010000043.1:0-7925 GCA_035466795.1 Azonexus sp.
GCCCTGGGCTTGAACGCCCCGCTTCCCGAAACCCTCGATGCGCTCGGCTACCAGTCGCCGACCACGGTTCAAAGCAAGGCGATTCCCGCCGTCCTGGCCGGGCGCGAACTGATGGCGGCGGCGCAGACCGGCACCGGCAAGACTGCCGCCTGCGCCCTCCCCCTGCTGCAGCGCCTGGCTGCCGAGGAAACGCCGGTCGCCAGCAATTCGGTGCATGCGCTGGTCCTGGTGCCGACCCGCGAATTGGCCGAGCAAGTGAATGAAAGTTTCCGCGCCTATGGCACCAACCTGCCGCTGCGCACCTACGCCGTCTATGGCGGGGTCAGCATCAACCCGCAGATGATGGCGCTGCGCAAGGGAATCGATGTCGTCGTGGCGACGCCCGGCCGCCTGCTCGATCTCTTCCGGCAGAACGCGATCAAGTTCGGCCAATTGCAGGTACTGGTTCTCGACGAAGCCGACCGCATGCTCGACCTCGGCTTCTCGCGGGAACTCGATGCGGTTTTCGCCGCACTGCCGAAACGCCGCCAGACCCTGCTCTTTTCGGCCACTTTTTCCGACGCCATCCGGGCCATGGCCAGGGCATTGCTCAGGGACCCGCTGGCCATCGAGGCCAGCCCGCGCAACACCGCCGCGCAGAGTGTCCGGCAATGGGTGGTGCCGGTCGACAAGAAGCGCAAGGCGGAACTCTTCTGCCATCTCCTCAGGGACCGGCGCTGGGGTCAGGTGCT
The DNA here is from genome assembly GCA_035466795.1 of Azonexus sp. Classification (GTDB taxonomy): domain Bacteria; phylum Pseudomonadota; class Gammaproteobacteria; order Burkholderiales; family Rhodocyclaceae; genus Azonexus. The sequence goes on from DATIUN010000043.1 coordinate 732, forward strand.
GGTCTTCGTCAAGACACGCAAGGGCGCCGAGCAACTGGTCGCCACCCTGCAGGCGAAACGGATCAGCGCCGACGCCATCCATGGCGACAAGCCGCAGCCGGCCCGCCTGCGCGCCCTCGAACGCTTCAAGGCCGGCGAAGTGCAGATCCTGGTAGCCACCGATGTCGCGGCACGCGGCCTCGATATCGACGATCTGCCACAGGTGGTCAATTTCGACCTGCCGATCGTCGCCGAAGACTACATCCACCGGATCGGCCGTACCGGACGCGCTGGCGCCAGCGGCGAAGCGATCTCGCTAGTCTGCGCCGACGAGGTCGGACTGCTGGGCGCAATCGAAGCCCTGACCCGGCAGACGCTGGAGCGTGAGGAAGAGCCGGGCTTCGAACCGGATCATCGCGTCCCGCTGACCAATGCCGCCGGTCAACCGGTCAATAAGCCGAAAAAATCCAAGCAGCCCAAGGTCGCCAACGGGAGACCGGCCAAGGGAATTCCGGGCAACTGGGTCGGCTTCGATGCGCCCGGCTCGGGCGCCCGGCGCCGGACAGCAAAACCCGCCGCCAGGAAAACTTCAACGAAGCCTCGCCCGCGCTAGGTCTGGCCTGCCCGCGATTACTTCTCCGGCGCCGTTCCACCGTCGAACTTGCCAGGATTCTTTCCGGTTATCCCGGCGTAGAACGCCTGGATCTCGACCATGTCCGCCACGATATCGCCGCTGGGTTGAAACATCCGGCACAGGCCGGCTTCCTTCTTGCGGAAATCCAGATAGCCGAGCGCAATCGGCACGCCGGCGCCTTGGGCGATGTGGTAAAACCCGGTCTTCCACTGCGTGACCTTGCTGCGCGTGCCCTCGGGCGGCACGATCACGATCAGGCGCTGGTTGCTGTTGTAGGCATCGACCGTCGCCTGTACCAGATTTCCCGAACGCGCCCGGTTGACCGGGATACCGCCCAGCCAGCGCATCACGGCACCGAGCAGCGGCGGAAAGAGGGTGGCCTTGCCCATCCAGTAGACTCTAAGGCGCAGCGCAAAACAAACCATCAGGGCCACCGGAAAATCCCAGTTGCTGGTATGCGGCGCAGCAATCAGCACATATTTCGGCGCCGCCGGCACTCCTCCGACTATCCGCCATCCGGTCAGCCACAACATCGATCGAGCAAGCCAGTGCATCAGGACATTGATGACCGGAGTATCGAAAATTGTGTAATGCATCGAGCCGGACCCCTGCTGGTTAACCACGAATGCCACGGAAAACCTCGGTTTGCCGGCGCCTCATTTGCGGATCGGCTGGTTGCGCCCCGAAAACTGGTCGCTCAGGCGAAACGCGGCATCGCTGAAACTGCCGTTGGGGTTCTGCGTGCAGTAGCCATTGATTTTCAGTTCGATCGTCCCGCTCGAGATACTCGATACCTGCTGGCTCTGCTGGCCGTAGTTATGCCCGGTCAGGACGCCGCGGATCCAGATCACATAGCTGCTGCGCAAATCAGGATCGCCTTTCGAGGCATTCCACGCGGCGCAGGACATGTCGTCAAAGCCAAGGATATTGAGTGGCGCCGCAGCCGCCGTTCCGGCAAGGAGCCCGGCACAGAGCAGGCCGCTCAGCCGTGAAGCTTTGCACTTGGACATCTTTCTTTCCCAGTCTTGTTTCATTCGTCGATTATCTCACTCGCGGCCCTTAAAAATGAGCGGCAACCTTGTCCAGATGGTGTGAAATCGGCGAAAATTCAGGGCTCTACGCCCCCAGACGGCACCCTACCGTTTCCAAGGAACAAAAATGTCCAACGCCGAACAGCAACCCCCGGTCCCGCAAGACGAAAACCAGCTCATCGCCGAGCGCCGTGCCAAGCTCGCCGAATGGCGCAAGACCGGGAAAGCCTTCCCCAACGACTTCCAGCGCGAGAACACCGCGCTCAAGCTGCTGGAAGGCTACGGCGATAAGAGCACCGGGGAGCTGGAAGGTCTGCCGGTCGAGGTCAAGGTGGCCGGCCGCATGATGCTGAAGCGCGTCATGGGCAAGGCCTCGTTCGCAACACTGCAGGATCTCTCCGGCCGCATCCAGATCTACGTCACCCGCGACCGGCTCGGCGAAGACGTCTACGCCGACTTCAAGACCTGGGATCTTGGCGACATTCTCGGCGTCGTCGGCACGCTGATGAAAACCAAGACCGGCGAGCTGACCATCCAGGCCAGCGAGGTCCGCCTGCTGACCAAATCGCTGCGCCCGTTGCCGGACAAGTTCCATGGCCTGGCCGATCAGGAAATGAAGTACCGCCAGCGCTACGTCGACCTGATCATGAACGAGGAGACGCGCTTTACCTTCCTCGCCCGCAGCCGCATCGTCGCCTCGATCCGCAACTACATGAGCGGGCACGGATTCCTCGAGGTCGAGACGCCGATGATGCACCCGATCCCCGGCGGCGCTTCGGCCAAGCCCTTCGTCACCCACCACAACGCGCTCGACATGCAGCAGTTCCTGCGTATCGCCCCCGAGCTTTATCTCAAGCGCCTGGTCGTCGGCGGCTTCGAGAAGGTCTTCGAGATCAACCGCAATTTCCGCAACGAAGGTTTGAGCCCACGCCACAACCCTGAATTCACGATGATGGAATTCTACGAAGCGTATGCGGATTACATGAGCCTGATGGACTTCACCGAGGGCCTGCTGCGCCATGCCGCGCGCGAAGCACTCGGGCGCGAAGTCTTCCACTATCAGGGCCGCGAACTCGATCTCTCCAAGCCTTTCCACCGCATGACCATGGTCGACGCGGTCAAGCATCACTGTCCGCAATACAGCGACGCCCAACTCACCGACGCCAACTGGCTGCGCGAACAACTCGCCGCGCGCAAGGTCGAAATGAAGGGCACACCCGGTCTCGGCACGCTGCAACTGATGTTTTTCGAGGAAACCGCCGAAGCCCAGCTCTGGGAACCGACCTTCATCATCGACTACCCGGTCGAAGTCAGCCCGCTGGCCCGCGCCTCCGATGCCAACCCGGAAATCACCGAGCGTTTCGAGCTGTTCATCGTCGGCCGCGAGATCGCCAACGGCTTCTCCGAGCTCAACGACGCCGAAGATCAGGCCGCCCGCTTTGCCGAACAGGCCAGGGCCAAGGAGGCCGGCGACGAGGAGGCGATGTACTACGACGCCGACTTCATCCGCGCCCTCGAATACGGCCTGCCGCCGACCGGCGGCTGCGGCATCGGCATCGACCGCCTGATCATGCTGCTGACCGACGCGGCGGCGATCCGGGATGTGATCCTCTTCCCCCAAATGCGTCCCGAATGATGGGTGGCTGCCCTTGCCAATACGGCGTTGCAGGCGACCTTGCATAGCGCTGCTATGCGGCGGCCACCTGCGCCTTGTCTTGGCTACGCTCGCTCACACATCGTCCCCCAGTGAACGAAATCCAAAGCCTCGAATCCGCCGCCCGCGCGGCGCTTGAAGGCAACCTGAAGCGGGTGCGGGTCTTCACGCATGAAGGCGCCACCTACATTGTCAAACGCCCGGCCGCCAAGCCGCGCCGGCTGATCCAGATCCTGTTCCTGCGCTGGGCCGTCAAGCGCGTTACCGGGACGGCGCTGCCGACGAGCACACTGGCGCTCTCGGGGGCCACCAGCGGCATGGACTACGAAGCCGGCCGACTGAAACGTCTGGCGGCGGAAGGAGTTCGCGTGCCGCGCCTGGCCCTGCTGGCCCCGGAATTTTTCGTGCTCGAACATTGCGGCGCCATTGTCGAGTCGCACCTAGCGAACTGGCCGCCCGAGACCTGGCGCCGCGAACTGCCGCGCCTGGCCGTCGAACTCGGCGAGTTCCACCGCGCCGGCCACTGGCATGGCGGCGCGCAGATCAAGAACATCACATTGCTGGATGGCTTCAGCTACCGCATCGACTTCGAGGAGGATTTCGGCGAGTTTCTGCCACTGCCGGTGACGCAGGCCGCCGACCTGGTCCTCTTTCTCAACTCCATTTCGCTGAGCGGCCCGATCGTCGAGAGCGAAGCGCGCCGCTTGCTGCCGCAACTGATCGACCACTACTTCGCCACCAACCCCGATCCGGAAATCAGGGGCGTCATCCGTCGCGGCTTGCCGCTGATGAGGCGTCTTGCCGGCATCGCCCGCCCGTTCAGGCGCTGGTCGAACAAGGGAATCCCCCGCGCACTGATCCTGGTCGATGTCTTCCGGGAGTACCTCGAACGGCAGGACAGGCCCTAGTCCGAACCCGCCGGATGGGCGACCACCACGCGATCGCGCCCGGTTTCCTTGGCCATGTACAGCGCCCGATCCGCCGCGCGAATCAGCATTTCCGCGTTGTCGCCGTGTTCCGGAACCGTGGCGACGCCGGCCGAGAAGGTGACCGGCGGCAGATTGCGGCCCATGACCCGGGCGCCCATGTTGCTGACCTGCGATGAAATTGCCAAAATCCTCCTGACCGCCTCGTCGGCATCGGCGCCCGGCATGACGATCAGGATTTCCTCGCCGCCGTAGCGGCACGCGATATCGGAGGCGCGCAGCCCGTCGAGCAGCGCTTCCGCCACCCCGAGCAGTACCGAATCACCGGCTTCATGGCCCCATTGGTCGTTGAAGGCCTTGAAGTGGTCGAGATCGATCATCACCACCGCCAGTTCCTGCCCTTCGCGCAAGGCCCGGTGGATTTCACGCGGCAGCGTCTCGTCAAGATAGCGCCGGTTGAAGAGGCCGGTCAACGGATCGCGAATCGCCTGCTGCTCGAGTTCTTCGGTCCGCAGGCGAACCTTTTCCTCGAGGCGGCGGTTCAGCGCGCGCAGATTCTCGGCCAGCGCATCGCGCCGCCGCTGCGCGCGGGCCAGCACGAAGGCACCGACCAGCAGCGCGCCCATGAACAGCAGCGTAATCAGCACCCAGCTCACCAGATTGCGATTCGCCGTGTGCTTCAAGGCATGCGCGGGGATACGCGACACCAGCTTCCAGGCGTAGTCGTCACCGACAACCGGCGTCGGCGCGCCGGAATCCGGCAGTGCCGATCCGGTAGCGGACGCCATTCCCGCACCCAGCGGGCGCACGGTCCTGAACGACCACAAGCCGTGGACATCCTCGAACTGTCCGCGCTCATCCCCGGAAATCCGACCCCAGGCCTCGGGAAAACGCGTCCCGAAGTGCTCCTTGCGGCCGAACATGAACCCCCACTCGTCGGCTGACTGCGGCGCCTTCAGCCAATACCCGTCGCGGTTGAGCAGATTGACGCGGTCGACGCTGTCCCCGCCTTCCGTAACCTCGGAAAACCGGTCAAGCAAATAACGGCCGAAATAATTGGCCATGACGATGCCGCGCGCGCGCCCGCCGGCATCCTGCACCGGCATGGCGAGCCGGAGTGTCGGCTTGAGCGGTGTCTCGACGCGACCCTGCTCGACGTTCAGATCGAGCGGCGAAACAAAAATCTCGCCAGGCGCGAGCCGCATCGTGGCCGTGAAGTAATAGCGTTGCGCCTTGTTCTGCAAGCGCTCCCCGGGCACGACGAAGGGCTGGTTCTGGACGTAATCGACGCGCACCCGCTCCATGCCGGCCTCGTCGATCCAGCGCAACTGGTCATAGACCCGGCGGCTGGCGGAAAGCGCCGCCAGATCGGCGGTGAGGGCGGCCAGCGACGGCTCATCCCCATTCTCGAGCGCCACGGCCAGGCTGGGCAGGCTGGCCATCAGCCGGACATCGCTGGCGATCGTTCCGATATCGCCGGCCAGCGAACGTGCGCCGGCCAGCAGCCGGAGGTCCTCTGCCGCTTCCAGATGCCGCCGGAACAGCGCCTGCTCCTCGTGGTACAGCGACGTCAGGAACAACAGGCTCAGCAGGCCGGACGGCAGGATCAATGTCAGAAGGTAGCGCGCCAATCGTGAACGCATGGTTTCCTCGTTTTCCCACCGATTATGAACCTGCGCCCCGGATATGAAAACGGCGGGCGCACCGGGAGCGCCGGCCGGTAGGGTTAAAATCACCCAATGCCGCTGCAACCCGCCCGCCTCGAATTCAACCCGGATGGCACACCGTATTCCGCCCAGTATGGCGATATCTACCACACCGCCGCCGGCGGGCCGGCCCAGGCACGGCACGTCTTTCTCGGCGGCAACGATTTGCCGGCGCGCTGGCAGGGCCGGGAGCGCTTCGTCATTCTCGAAACCGGCTTCGGCCTCGGGCTGAACTTCCTCGCCACCTGGCAGGCCTGGCGCGCCGACCCGCAACGCTGTCGCCGGCTGCATTTCGTCTCCATCGAAATGCACCCGTTCACCGCCGCCGATCTCGCCATCGCCCAGCAGGCCTGGCCGGAATTCGCCGATCTCGCCGCCGCGCTCCGGCAGCACTGGCCGCCGCTGACCCCCGGCATCCACCGCCTGCATCTCGACGACGACCGCGTCATCCTGACCATCGTCTTCGGTGATGCCGCGACCCGATTGCGCGAGATAGACGCTGCGGTCGACGCCTTCTTCCTCGACGCCTTCGCGCCCGCTGCCAACCCGGAACCGTGGTCGTTGCCGGTATGCAAGGCGCTTGCCCGCCTTGCCGCGCCCGGCGCCACGCTGGCCACCTGGTGCCTGGCGCGAACCGCGCGTGATGCGCTCGCCGCCGTCGAGTTCGACCTCGAACGACGCCCCGGCCTGGCGCCGCGACGCGAGATGCTGGTCGGCCGTTTTCGCTCGCGGCGCCCGGATCGCCATCCGCTGCCCGGCGAGCGCCGCGCCATCGTCATCGGCGCCGGCGTTGCCGGCAGCACCGTCGCCCACCGGCTGGCGGCGGCCGGCTGGCAGGTTACCGTATTGGAACAGGAAGCCGCGCCTGCCCAGGGCGCTTCCGGCAATCTCGCCGGAATGTTCCGCCCATTGCCCAGCGCCGACGACAACCGCATCGCGCGCCTGACCCGCGCCGGCTACCTCGCTACCCGCGCGCTGCTGAAGGGCTTGCCGGATGCCCGCTGGTCGCCCTGTGGCGTACTGCATCTCGCGCGCGACGCCGAGCATGAAGCACAACAGCGGCGCACCGTTGCGGCGCTCGGCTCGCCACCGGAAGTGGTGCAATTCCTCGATGCGGCCGCCGCCAGCGCCTTGCTCGGCTGGCCGGTGGAGGGCGGCGGCTGGTGGTTTCCGCTCGCCGGCTGGGTGCAGCCGCCCGCGCTGTGCCGGGCTGCGCTGGCCGCCTTTCCCGAACGGATCACCACCAGTTACGCTGTTGCGGTCG
>DATIUN010000044.1:0-9260 GCA_035466795.1 Azonexus sp.
CCTTCGTCGGCTCTTCGGGCCGCGTCTTTCCGATGGAGATGAAGGCGGCGCCGCTGTTGCGCGCCTGGCTGCATCGCCTGCGCGGAGCCGGCGTCCAGTTCCATGTCCACCATCGCTGGCTGGGCTGGGCCGCCGGAGGCGCCCTGCGTTTCGCGACGCCGGCGGGCGAGAAACTGCTGGCTTTCGACGCGGTGATTCTGGCGCTTGGCGGCGGTAGTTGGGCGCGGCTGGGGTCGGACGGGGCCTGGGTTCCCGTGCTCGCCGAACGCGATATTCCGCTGGCGCCGCTGCAACCGGCGAATTGCGGGTTTGACGTGGCATGGAGCGCGCATTTCAGCGAGCGCTTCGCCGGTCAGCCGGTCAAGCCGGTGGTTGCCTCGGTGGCCGGGCGTCGCCAGCAGGGCGAGTTCAATATCACCGCCAGCGGCATCGAAGGCGGGTTGGTCTATGCCCTCTCGGCGCCGCTACGCGATGCGCTGGCCACCGAAGGTCGTGCCGTACTCCATCTCGATCTGGCGCCGGGCCGGACGCTGGCGCGCCTGGCCGCCGACCTCGCGCATCCGCGCGGGCGCGATTCGCTGGCCAACCACCTGCGCCGGCGGGCCGGGATCGAAGGCGTCAAAGCCGGCCTGGTGCGCGAATTGCTGCCTCCCGAGACGTTGACCGCAGCAGCACAGCTGGCGGCGGCAATCAAGCATCTGCCCTTGCCGGTGACGGCGGCGCGACCAATCGACGAGGCGATCAGCACTGCCGGCGGCGTCGCCTTCGAGGCGCTCGATGAGCGTCTGATGCTGCGCGCCCTGCCGGGTGTTTTCTGCGCCGGCGAGATGCTCGACTGGGAAGCGCCGACCGGTGGCTATCTGCTGACCGCCTGCTTCGCCACCGGCCGCGCCGCCGGGCTGGGCGCGTGCGCCTGGTTGGCGCAAAAATCCTGAGCGCTGGCGCGGCGTCAGTCCGCGTGTTGCGTGCCCATGATCCGGTGATAGACGGCGAAGCGCCGCGCATCGATCTTGCCGGCGGCGACCGCTGCAGTCAGTACGCAGTCCGGTTCGCGATCGTGGCGGCAGTCGCGGAAGCGGCATTGCCCGAGGAAAGGGCGGAACTCGCGGAAGGCGTATTCGATTTCCTGGCGGTCGAGGTGGCCGAGGCCGAATTCCTGCAGTCCCGGTGAGTCGATCAGCGCGCTTTCGGCATCGAGGTGGTAGAGCGTGGCGTGGGTGGTCGTGTGCTTGCCCGAATCGAGCGCCAATGAAATCTCGCGGGTCGCCGCGCGCGCCTCGGGGACCAGCGCATTGACCAGGGTCGACTTGCCCATCCCGGACTGGCCGACCAGCACACTGGTGTAGCCCTGCAGTTCGGGGCGCAGATCCTCGGCGTGGTCGCGGGCGGACAGTTCGAGAACGCGATAGCCGAGGCCGGCGAAAACCGCCAGTTGGGCGCGGGCGGCCGGCAGCCTGTCGGTCAGGTCGCACTTGTTGAGGACGATCAGCGGCGCGATTTCCTCGCTCTCGGCGGCGAGCAGGGCGCGCGTCACCAGTTCGTCGGAAAATCCCGGTTCGGTGGCGACGACGATGACGACCTGGTCGACATTGGCAGCGATCAGCTTCTGCCTGATCTCGTTCGAGCGGTAGAGCAGGCTGGTGCGCGGCTGGATCGCCTCGATGACGCCCTGGTCGTCGGAAGTGCGCTGGATGTCGACGCGATCGCCGCAGGCGACATCGCTTTTCTTGCCGCGCGTGAAGCAGGGCAGCACGCTGCCGTCGGACAGTTCCACGACGTACTGACGCCCGTGGGCCGCGATGACGCGCCCCTCCATCAGGTGGCGGCCACTTGCAGGCGGGCGATGCGCTGCGCCGCCGGGGGATGGGAATCGTAAAACAACGAGTGCAGCGGGTCGGGGGTCAGGGTCGCCGCATTGTCCTCGTAGAGCTTGACCAGCGCCCGGCCGAGATCGGCGGCCGATGTCTGCCCGGCGGCGTAGGCGTCGGCCTCGAACTCGTGCTGGCGTGACATCCGGCTCAGCAGCGGGCTGAGCGGGAAGGTGAACAGCGGGATGACGAGGAAGAAGAGGATCAAGGCCAGCGCCGTGCTTTGCGCCGGGACGCCGAGCCCCGCATAGAACCACGGCGCTTCGATCAACTGGCCGAGCAGCCAGAGCAGGCCGAGCGTTGCGGCAAACATGAAGGCGATGCGCTTGACGACATGATGCCGGCGGAAGTGCCCCAGTTCGTGGGCCAGCACGGCTTCCACTTCGGGCGGCGCGAGACGGGCGAGCAGGGTGTCGAAGAAGACGATGCGCTTGTTGTTGCCGAATCCGGTGAAGTAGGCGTTGCCGTGGCTGGAGCGCTTCGAGCCGTCCATCACGAAAAGGCCGTTCGAACGGAAGCCGCAGCGGGTCAGCAGGGCTTCGATGCGCGACTTCATTTCGCCGTCGGCGAGCGGCGCGAACTTGTTGAACAGCGGCGCGATCCAGGTCGGGTAGATGAACAAGATCAGCAGGTTGAAGGCGCACCAGAACAACCACACCCAGAACCACCAGGCGCTGCCCATGGCGCCCATCAGCCACAGCACGGCGAGGATCACCGGGGCGCCGATGACGACGCCGAGCAGCGTGTGTTTGAGCAGATCACCAAAGAACAGGGCGAGCGTCATGCGATTGAAGCCGTAACGGACTTCGATGGCGAACTGGCGATAGAGCGCGAACGGCAGATCAATGATGGCAGCAAGCACCATCACGCTGAAGATCAGGGCGAGTCCGTAGGAGAGGCCGTCAAGACGCGCTGCCCAGAAGTCATGCAACCAGGCGAGTCCGCCACCGAGCGTCAGGGCGAGCAGCAGCGCGGCGTCGACCAGGGTTGTCAGAATGGCAAGCTTGTTGCGGTCGACCGTGTAATCGGCCGCTTTTTGGTGGGCGGCCAGCGAAATGCGTTCGGTGAACCCGGCCGGGACGGCGGCACGATGCGCGGCGACATGACGGATCTGGCGCAGCGTCAGCCACAGCCGGCCGGCGAGCGTCAGCCCGAATACTGCCAGAAACACGAAGGTAAAGTCGGCGGTCACGAAACTGGGTGCGAAGCTATGAGAAAATGCGGGTTTTCAAGGTCTTGGGCAATTATATGACAGGCAACGCAAACAACCTCGTCTGGCTGGACATGGAGATGACCGGTCTCAATCCGGATGGCGACCGGATCATCGAAATGGCGATGGTGGTGACCAATTCGGCGCTCGAACTGGTCGCCGAGTCGCCGGCCTGGGTCGTTCATCAGAGCGACGAAGCACTGGACGCCATGGACGAGTGGAACCAGAAAACACATGGGCGCTCGGGGCTGATCGACAAGGTCAAGGCGTCGACGCTGGACGAGGCCGCCGTCGAACTGGCGGCGCTGGAATTCCTGAAGAAGTACTCGGCGCCGGGACATTCGCCGATGTGCGGCAATTCGATCGGCCAGGACCGGCGTTTCATGGCGCGCTACATGCCGACGCTGGAGGTCTTCTTCCACTACCGCAACCTTGACGTCAGCACGCTGAAGGAATTGTGCAAGCGCTGGCAGCCGGAGGTTTACAAAGGTTTCAAGAAGAAGGGCAGGCATACGGCGCTGGCCGACATCTACGAGTCGATCGACGAACTCAAGTATTACCGCGAGCACTTTCTCAAGGCTTGAGTGGCGGTTCGGGTCAACGCCGGTAGAGGCGGAACTTCTCCTTGCGGTCGGCGGGGCGGTTGCCCTCCCAGACGCGGGTCCATTTCCCTTCCGGAGCAGCCAGTTCCTGCTTGCTGTTGCCGGTCACCAGCAGCCAGCCGCATTTCCGGCCGGCGGCGGATTCGGCGGCGTCCGGCTCGATCCCGGTGAAATAGGCGAGCGAGGCGCGCTGGGTGTCGGTCAGCCCGCGTTCGGCCAGGCAGCCGTGATCGACGGGCAGTTCCCGGGCGATGGCCTCGGCCACCGGGCGATAGGTCTTTCCGTAATCGAACCACGGCAGGATCATCGAGGTCGCCATCAGCCAGATGGTCGTGAAACCCAGCGTCCAGTGGGTGAGGCTGCGATAAGGCGAGCGTGGTGCGGTGACGATCAGCCAGACCCACCAAATCGTCGCCAGAAGACCAATGACGAACGCCACGATCTCGAACTGCCCGACGAAGCCCGGGCGCAGAACGACGACCCGCCTGGCCAGTCGCTCCGGCCAGCCGAGCGCCATGGCCGACCATGCCACCCAGACGAGGACGGCGAAGACGCTGAAGGTCATCATGGCAAACCAGTCGAAGGCGTTGGCGGCGCCGCGTCGCAAGGTCAGGGCGCCCGGCGTCGCGAGCAGGGCCAGCGGCGGCAACATCAGCAGGGCGGGGATTTCGCGCGGCCGGAAGGCAAGCGCCAGCATCAGGAAGGTCAGCAACAGGAAGGCCAGCGGCAGCATCTGCGGCATTGCCTTCAGCGCCGTGCGCCGGGTCCACAGCGCCCAGGCGGCCAGCGGCAGCGCCGGAAAGGCGAACCAGGGCAGCAGCGACAGGAAGCGACCGGCGCCGGTGAACGAGAAGGGTGTCCTGAGCGGCGCCAGTTCGGTATTCAGCCAGCCGTGGAAGCGGGCAGGTTCCAGCGTGAGCAGCAGGAGCGGCCAGGGCAGGATCAGCAGCAGCGCGAGGCCAAGACCGAGACCAAGGGCTTGCAGGGCCTTTGTTCGATCTGCGGACAGCCACCAGGCCAGCGGCGCGATGGCCAACAGCGGCAGGGTCGGAGCAAAGCCGGTGCCGAGCAGACAGGCGGCGACGGCGAGCCCGTAGAAGACGCCAGCCAGCCTCGGGCGGCGGCCGAGCGCGGCCAGCGCGCCGATGGCGCCACAGTAGGCGGCCACGGCGACCAGCATCGGCTGGGCATCGTGGGCGTGGATGAGGAGGCCGACGCTGCCGGCGAGCAGGAGCGGGCTGGCGGCCGCGCTTTCGCGACCGTGAAGTTCGCGGCCCGCATAGTAGATGCCGACCAGCGCCAGCGCTACCCAGATGCCACTGGCCAGGCGGATTGCTTCATGCAGCGGCAGCAGCCAGCCGAGCGCCTTGCCGGTGAGGGCGGCGGTCCAGTAATAGAGTGGTGGTTCGTGGAAGGGACGCCCGGCGAGGTCGGGCGACAGCCAGTCACCGAAATGCAGCATGTGCCAGGCGGTGCCGATGTGGATGGCGTCTTCGCCCTTCCACGGGTCGCGGCCGAAGAGGCCGGCCAGCACGTAGAACGCCAGCATGGCGGCGAGGGTCCAGCCGGCCGGGGGCAGGCGGATACCGGAACGGAGGCGGGCGGCAAGATCAGGCATGCAAGGGAAGGGGCGATGGCCTGCAAATGAAAAAGGCAGCCCTGCGGCTGCCCTTTGCTGAATGGCTCAAACCGATCAGGCGGCGGACTTGCCGCGCATGGCGCCGAACTTCTGGTTGAACTTCTCGACGCGGCCGGCGGTGTCGACGATCTTCTGCTTGCCGGTGTAGAACGGATGGCAGGCGGAGCAGACTTCGACGTGCAGCGGCTTGTTCATCGTCGAACGGGTCGTGAAGGCATTGCCGCACGAGCAGTTGACCTGAATTTCATTGTAGTTCGGGTGGATATCGGCTTTCATCTTTTGTCCTTTGAGCAAGCGACCGGCGGATGTGGCCGATCTGGAAAACGCATGATTATCCTAGAATAATCACGCAGTTGCAACTTTTTTACGCAGTTTAGCCACGCCGCATGGCGTCAAAGAATTCGGCGTTGCCCTTGGTCGATTTGACCTTGTCGAGCAGGAACTCCATGGCGGCGAGATCGTCCATCGGGTAGCAGAGCTTGCGCAGGACCCACATCTTGGAGAGGACGTCGGGCTTGAGCAGCAGTTCCTCGCGGCGGGTGCCGGAACGGTTGACGTTGATCGCCGGGTACATGCGCTTCTCGGCCATGCGGCGGTCGAGATGGATTTCCGAGTTGCCGGTGCCCTTGAATTCTTCGTAGATCACTTCGTCCATGCGCGAACCGGTGTCGATCAGCGCGGTGGCGAGAATGGTCAGCGAACCGCCTTCTTCGATGTTGCGCGCGGCGCCAAAGAAACGCTTCGGCTTCTGCAGCGCGTTGGCATCGACGCCACCGGTCAACACCTTGCCCGAGGCCGGCTGCACGGTGTTGTAGGCGCGGGCGAGGCGGGTGATCGAGTCGAGCAGGATGACGACATCCTTCTTGTGTTCGACCAGGCGCTTGGCCTTTTCGATGACCATTTCGGCAACGGCGACGTGGCGGGTGGCCGGTTCGTCGAAGGTCGAGGCGACGACCTCACCCTTGACGGTGCGGGTCATTTCGGTGACTTCTTCCGGGCGCTCGTCGATCAGCAGGACGATCAGCACGACATCCGGGTGATTGGCGCTGATGGCGTGGGCGATGTTCTGCAGCATCACCGTCTTGCCGGATTTCGGCGGCGAGACGATCAGGCCGCGCTGGCCGGCGCCGACCGGGGCGATCATGTCGATGACCCGGCTGGTGATGTTCTCCTCGGCCTTGATGTCGCGTTCAAGCTTGAGGTGGCGCGTCGGGTGCAACGGCGTCAGGTTCTCGAACATAATCTTGTTCTTGTTCGCTTCCGGCGGGAAACCGTTGATCGATTCCAGCTTGGTCAGCGCGACATAGCGTTCGCCGTCCTTCGGAGTGCGAATCTCGCCCTCGATGGTGTCGCCGGTTCGCAGGTTGAAGCGCCGCACCTGCGACGGCGAGACGTAGATGTCGTCCGGGTTGGCGAGGTAGGAGGTGTCGGACGAGCGGAGGAAGCCGAAGCCGTCCTGCAGCACTTCGAGGGTGCCGTCGCCGAAGATCGTGTCGCCGTTCTTGGCCTTGGCTTTCAGGATGGCGTAGATCAGTTCCTGCTTGCGCATCCGGTTGGCGTTCTCGATGGCCAGTTCGGTGGCCATGTCGAGCAGTTTGCTGACGTGTAGTGTCTTGAGTTCTGAAAGTTGCATTTATGGACTTGGTGTGGCGCCTGAGAGAGGGGCCGGGCGGAGACCGCTGGCCGGGGCGCGAGAGCTTGGGAGCTTTTGGGGTGGGTAAGGACGCCGGGGCGTGGAGCCGGTTGCGTCTGCCTGAAGATGCTGAACGCACCTTCAGGCCGGGAGGTTACGTAGATTACAGGTTGCTGTCAATAAAGGCAGCGAGTTGCGATTTCGACAGCGCACCGACCTTGGTCGCCTCGACATTGCCGTTCTTGAAGATCATCAGGGTCGGGATGCCGCGGATGCCGAACTTGGCCGGCGTCGCCTGGTTGTCGTCGATGTTGACCTTGGCGACCTTGAGCTTGCCGGCGTACTCCTTGGCGATATCGTCGAGGATGGGGGCGATCATCTTGCAGGGGCCGCACCATTCCGCCCAGTAGTCCACCAGAACCGGCTGCGGTGATTGCAGCACTTCGGATTCGAAGGTGTCATCGGTGATGTAATGGATGTGCTCGCTCATGTGATGCCTCGTGGAATGGGACAGTGCCCGGAATAAAAGGGTCGCGCCGTCACCGACGCTGATATGTATCGCGAGATGCTAGCGAAAAAGTGGGCGCAAGGGAAGGGTCAGCGATTCGGTTTGAGCAAATTGGCCAGTTCGACCGCGGTCTTGACCTTCATCTTGTCGAACAGATTGGCGCGATGGACCTCGACGGTGCGCATGCTGATGTTCAGTTCATCGGCGATGACCTTGTTGAACCTGCCGAGCAGGACCAGTTCCATGACCTGCCGTTCGCGGGTGGTCAGCGTGGAAAGCCGGGTGTTTACCGAGTCGACCGTGGCATTGACGGCGCGCTGTCCGGCTTCGAGCGCCATCGCTTCCTGGACGCGGCTGGCGAGGTCGTTGTCGTTGAACGGCTTTTCGAAAAAATCGAAGGCGCCTTTTTTCAGCGTCGCCACGGCCAGCGGCACATCGCCGTGCCCGGTCAGAAAAATCACCGGCAGCGTCGAGTTACGTTCGCGCAGCGCATCGAAACAGTCAAGTCCGCTCATGCCGGGCATGCGCATGTCGAGCACCACGCAACCGGCCAGCATCGGCGTCCAGGCGGCGAGGAAGGTTTCGGCGCAGTCGTAGGTCGTGCACGAAACACCGCGCGACTTGAACAGCCAGGCCAGCGCATCGCGGATGGCTTCGTCGTCGTCGACCAGATGGGCTTGCGGCAGGTTCACGCGGATTCCAGCGGCAGGGTGAAGTGGAATATCGTACCGCTTCCGGTCGGCGACAGTGAATTGTTCTCCACCCACAGGCGTCCGCGGTGAAACTCGATGATCGAGCGACAGATCGACAGGCCGACCCCCATACCCTCGGGCTTGGTCGTGAAAAAGGCAGTGAACAGCTTCTCGCGCACCTCGGGCGCGATGCCGCACCCGTTGTCGGTAATGCTGATGACCACCTCTCCGTCATTGCGCACGGCGGAAACGCGCAATACCCGCTGCGCTTGCGGTGTGGCGGCCATCGCTTCCATGCCGTTGCGGATCAGGTTGAGCAGCACCTGTTCGAGCATCAAGCGGTCGGCCAAGACGGACGGTAGCCCGGGTATCCGCGTTTCGAGGGTTACATGAAGCTTGCGCGCTTCGGCCTCGACGAAACCGACGCAGTCTTCGACGACTTCGGCGAGCGCGCAGGGGGCGCGTTTTGGCTCGCTCTTGCGCACAAAATCATGCACGCGGCGGATGATGCGTCCGGCGCGCTGGGCCTG
Source organism: Azonexus sp. (assembly GCA_035466795.1). Lineage (GTDB taxonomy): Bacteria > Pseudomonadota > Gammaproteobacteria > Burkholderiales > Rhodocyclaceae > Azonexus. Next base: position 8,683 of record DATIUN010000044.1, read on the forward strand.
GACGCCAAGTTTTTCCAGCGCCTGACGAATGTCCTGGATATCGGCGCCGCCTTTTGCCAGCAGGTTCAGGCAACCGGTGTTGTAACTGGCGATCGCCGCCAGCGGCTGGTTCAGTTCGTGGGCCAGTGTCGATGCCATCTCGCCCATGGTCACCAGACGCGACGTGAACTGCAGTTGTTCCTGCTGCTGGCGGGCGAGTTCCTCGGCGCGCCGCCGTTCCGTGACATCGAGCACCGACGCCATCCAGCCGGTATGTTGGCCTTTGCCGTCGATCAGCGGCGCCTCGTAGATCAGCGCCTGGAAATGCACGCCGTCCTTGCGCCGGAACGTGATCTCGAAGCCGTCCGGCGGTGCGTCGCCGGCCAGCACGGCCTGGTGCACCGCCATCGTCTCGTCCAGTTGCTCCGGAACCCAGTAGGGCATCGGCGGGCTGCGGTCCACCAGTTCCTCGCTGCTGAAACCGGTCATCCGGCAGAACGCCGGATTCACGTAGATGATCCTGCCGGTCAGGTCGCGCGCCCGCATGCCGACGGTCAGCGAATCCTCCATCGCCGCGCGCAATGAATGCTCGGCGCGCA
>DATIUN010000045.1:0-2903 GCA_035466795.1 Azonexus sp.
CGTGCGGCAGCCGTGCATGTCCTGTTCAATGTGCTGGGTGCGGTGATCTGGTTGCCGTTCATCGCTCAGCTCGCTGGACTCGCCGAGATGATTTCGCCGGTGGCGGCGCATCTGCAGGGTGTGGAGCGGCTCGCCGAGGAGGTGCCGCGCCAGATCGCCAATGCCGCAACCATCTGGGCCACTGCCAATACAGTGATCTTTCTGCCATTCGCCGCCTTGTTTGCGAAGATGGCGATCAAAATCATCCCGGACCGGGCGATCGAGGAGAAGGCAATCATCCGGCCCAGGTATCTCGACGACGAATTGATCCAGGTGCCATCGATGGCCCTGGAGCGTGCGCGGATGGAACTCGGCCACATGGCGGAACTGGCCGAAGGGATGCTGGCAAAGGTCAGGTTGGCCCTCGAATCAAGGGATCTCGGGGAACTGTCGCAGCAGCATGACCAGATCGTGGCGCTACGAGAAGCGGTGCTCAGCTACCTGCAGCATGTCGGGCGTGCCGAATTCAGCGACGCCGAAGCTGACGAGCATGCACGGCTGGTTGCCGCCACCGGCGAAATCGAGAACATGAGCGCGGCGATCAGCCACGAACTGGCCCCGCTGGCCCAGACCCTGAAGGAGGCGAATACCACGCCTTCCAGGGAGACCACCGAGTTGCTGGAGCAGCTGTTCCAGACGATACAGGCGTCAGCACATTCCGCGCTGCGGGCGCTGGTGGAGCAGGACGAGCAGGCGGCTCAGACCGTTGTCGCGAGTCGCGATGCGATCCTGGAACTCACTGCCAGGTTTCACCGGCAACAGGCCGTGCGACTCGCCGGGGACGACCCGGGTCGCCTGCTCAAGCTCCGTGTGCAACTCGAGATACTCGACCGGCTGCGGCGCCTCTACAGCGTGGCTGAGCACATGGCGATCTCGGTGCTGCCACGGAGCGTTCTCGCCGGGGAACTGTCCGCATAGTTTGCAAACTGTTTGAATAACACCGTGCTCTGTCCTCTTTCAACGTCGGTCAGCTCCGGCTGGAAGCCAGTCCGACCAGGCGGGCGATGACTATGGCCGGAAACAGGACGCCCACAGTGGACAAAAAAGTGGCCAGCATCCTGGCGGAAGTGCTCACCGCATAGATGTCCCCGAAGCCCACGGTAGTCAGTGAAACCAGGCTGAAGTAAATGAAGTGAACATAGTCATCGTCCTTCCCGCTCAGCACGACATTGCCGCCCAGGGAAACGCCGGTAGCGGCATGAATGACTTCCAGCGCCAGCGCGCCCATGAGCGCGAACAAAAGGTAAACATTGACCGCTCCGACAATCCGGTAAGCATTCACAATCCGGTCGCGAAACAGCAGCTGGAGGTTGATGAAAATGAATACCAGCGCATTGGCGATGCCTATGACATTCTCCAGGACAAAGAATGAATACGGGTTCTCTCCGAAACGAATGAGTCGCAGCGTCAGGTGAATGCTGAACAGAATTGCGGAGACGGCTATCAGCCACACGCTGCGTGTCGAGAATATCCCTGAAAAGAAAACGCAGAGCAAAAGTATGTTGAACAGCAGTACGCCGTGACCACTGAGTTCCATGATTACCGGAAGTACGAATACTGCGGCGATGAGCATGATCAGCAAGGTGACGAAACTGGCGTCCGCTAGCCAGTATGACTGGAAATTTCTGATTAGTTTTCGCATGGCGTATTGGGTTTGGCGTCTTCGCAAAGCAGAATCACAGGGAGAATAACAGCGGACAGACAACGTTTTCCCTCTGCCCTGTTACGGTCGACCCGAAAAAATGGGCAAATATGAAGCGGTTTGCAGGCAGTCCGGCAAACCGTCTTGACCAAATCCGCCATCCGTCCTGGCTTGCAGGTCGCGGCTTCGCGGAGCGAGCCTCTATTTACCGCCCGGGGTCACCTTCTCGCGCGACTGCCGCGAGGCTTCCTCGGCCTCCTGCGTCAGGCGATAGGCGGCGTAGTACTTGTAGATGTTGCGCACGTAGGTCGTGGTTTCCTTGCCGATCTTTTCGGCGACGACGATTTCCACGTTGTTGAACCACTTGTCCGGGTCGAGCCCGCGCTTCGCCGCTTCCTTGCGCATCTTCGAGATGTTGCCCGGGCCGGCGTTGTAGCTGGCGAAGGCGAACAGCGGGCGGTTCGACTCGCTGAACCTGGCGTCCGGAAAATATTTGCTCATCAACTGATCCATGTATTTGGTGCCAGCATGGATGTTCGATTCGGTCATGTGAATGCTGCCGACGCCGAGCGACGAGCCGGTGGCCGGCATGATCTGCATGATGCCGACGGCGCCCACGTGACTGCGCGCGTTCTGGTCGAGCTGTGACTCCTGGAAGCCCTGGGCGGCCAGCATCAGCGGGTCGAAGTCGTACTTGCTGCCGTATTTGCGGAAGTAGCCGATGGTCTCCTCGAAACGCTTGCGGTCGGCGTCTTCGGCCGGGCTGCGGAACTGCTTGACGCGCCTGGTGTAGGTATTCACCAGCTGCTGGGTGATGTTCGATTTCTTCATGTCGTTGGTAAAGAAATCGCCGATGGCCGCCTCCAGCTGCGGGCTGCCCTTGCGCACCGCCCAGCCGATCTGGCCGCCGCTGCGCACTGCCGCCTGCGGATGCAATTTGATCTTCGGCAGCACCTGCGCCCAGATGCGGGCCTTCCAGTCGTCGACGACGATCGCTTCGAGCAGCCCGGCGTCGAGCATTTCCATCATGTCCTCGTCTTCCAGCGCATCGGGCACCAGAACGAGGTTGACCGGCGCCTTGCCGGCCTTCTTCAGCCGCTCGTTCAGATCCTCCAGGCTGTCGTGATAGCTGCTCGACGCGCGCACATGCACGGTGCGGCCGGATAGCGCTTCCGGCGAGGTCAGTTCGGGCACCCCGGCGCCGGTCAGCACGATCTCGGCC
>DATIUN010000046.1:0-5809 GCA_035466795.1 Azonexus sp.
GTTGGCGGCGTGGCAGGGGTAGTCGAGCACCTTGACGTCGAGCACGGTGGTCAGGCCGCCGAGGCCCTGGGCGCCAACGCCGAGCGCGTTGATCTTTTCCATCAGTTCGAGGCGCAGTTCTTCCGGGCGGGTCAGTTTGGCACCGCTGGCGGCCTTGGCCTTCAGTTCGTGGATGTCCACCGGCGCCATGATCGATTCCTTGGCCAGCAGCATGGCTTTTTCCGGCGTGCCGCCGATGCCGATGCCGATGATGCCGGGCGGACACCAGCCGGCGCCCATTTCCGGGATCTTGTGCAGCACCCAGTCGACGAGGTCGTCGGACGGGTTGAGCATGGCGAATTTGGATTTGGCTTCCGAGCCGCCGCCCTTGGCCGCGCAGATGACTTCGACGTGGTGGCCGGGAACGATCTCGAAATGGACGACGGCCGGGGTGTTGTCCCTGGTGTTCTTGCGGGCACCGGCCGGGTCGGCCAGCACCGAGGCGCGCAGCGGATTGTCCGGGTTGCCGTAGGCGCGGCGGACACCCTCGTCGATCATCTGCTGGATGCTCATGGTGGCGTCCGGCCAGGTGACCTGCATGCCGACCTTGATGAAGACCATGCCGATGCCAGTGTCCTGGCAGATCGGGCGATGGCCTTCGGCGGCCATGCGCGAGTTGGTCAGGATCTGGGCGATGGCGTCTTTGGCGGCGGGAGACGCCTCACGCTCATAGGCTTCGCCCAGCGCCTTGATGTAATCCAGCGGGTGGTAGTAGCTGATGTACTGGAACGCATCGGCGACGGACTGGATCAGGTCTTCCTGCTTGATGGCGGTCATGCGCGACTCCGTTTCAGTGATGTTTCTGGTGTTGAAGGGCGAGGGTCTGGGTCATGGTCTTGTCGACAATCGCCATGGCCAGGGCGGAGAAAAGGAAGACGACGTGAATGATGACCTGCCACTGCAGCGTATGCTCGGACAGGTTGGCGGCATTGATGAAGCTCTTCAGCAGGTGGATCGACGAAATGCCGATGATCGCCGTCGACAGCTTGATCTTGAGTACGCCGGCATTGACGTGCGAAAGCCATTCCGGCTGGTCGGGGTGATCTTCGAGGTCGAGGCGGGAAACGAAGGTTTCGTAGCCGCCGACAATGACCATGATCAGCAGGTTGGCGATCATCACGACGTCGATCAGGCCGAGGACGACCAGCATGACTTCGGATTCGGTAAAGTTGCTGCCGGTGAACGCACCATGGACGAGGTGGCTCAGTTCGATCATGAACAGCCAGCAGTAGATCATCTGGGCGATGATCAGGCCGACGTAGAGTGGCGCCTGGATCCAGCGGCTGGCGAAGATGAAGGTCTCAAGGGGTTTGACGAGTGAATTCATCTTTGACTATGGAAAAGTTCAAAGACAAAAGTCTATCATGCCGATCGCGACGATCGGTTTGCCGGATTGTTGCGGCGCAGCGTGATTTCGTAAGGGCTTTGTAAGAATATGGCCGTCTAATGTTGCGCTACCGTCGGCGAGGGGAAAGTGGTCGTTTCCCGGCTTGCGCGGCTTTACACAGGCCCGGGATTTCCGGGGTCCGGTCGGTTTTTTCAATGATTGCGAAGTACCGCAGAGGAGAAGAATATGTCGAATGAGTCCGTGCAGCTAATTTATCCGTCTGACGAGATGGTCAAGAACGCGGCGGTTTCGGGGATGGACGCCTACCGGGCGCTGTGCGCCGAAGCGGAAGCCGATTACCCGGAATTCTGGGCCAAGCGCGCCCGCGAATTCATCACCTGGAAGCAGCCCTTTACCCAGTCGCTCGATGAATCCAACGCTCCGTTTTTCAAGTGGTTTGCCGACGGCAAGCTGAACGTTTCCTACAACTGCCTCGACCGTCAGGTCGAAGCCGGCCTGGGTGACAAGGTTGCCCTGATTTTCGAAGCCGACAACGGCGAAGTGACCAAGGTCACCTACAAGGAACTGCTCTCCAAGGTTGCCAAGTTCGCCAATGCCCTGCGCGGCATGGGCGTCAAGAAGGGTGATCGCGTCGTCATCTACATGCCGATGACCGTCGAAGGCATCTGCGCCATGCAGGCCTGTGCACGCCTCGGCGCCATCCACTCCATCGTTTTCGGCGGCTTCTCCGCGCAGTCCCTGCGCGATCGTATCAACGACGCCGGCGCTGTCGCCCTGATTACCTCCGACGGCCAGTTCCGTGGCGGCAAGGCCATCCCGCTCAAGCCGATCGCTGACGAAGCCTTTGCCATGGGCGGCTGCGAGTCGGTCAAGAACGTCATCGTCTTCAAGCGCACCGGCGCCGAAGTCAACATGGTTGCCGGGCGCGACCAGTGGCTGCACGACGTCGTGGCGAACCAGTCCGACGTCTGCGAGCCGGAATGGGTCGAAGCCGAGCATCCGCTGTTCCTGCTCTACACCTCTGGCTCGACCGGCAAGCCGAAGGGTGTCCAGCACTCCACTGGCGGCTATTTGCTGCACGCCATCATGACCATGAAGTGGACCTTCGACATCAAGCCGAACGATGTCTTCTGGTGCACGGCCGACATCGGCTGGGTTACCGGCCACACCTACATCACCTACGGCCCGCTGGCCTGCGGCGCGACCGAAATCGTCTTCGAAGGCGTGCCAACCTACCCGGATGCCGGCCGTTTCTGGAAGATGATCCAGGATCACAAGGTCACCATCTTTTACACCGCCCCGACCGCGATCCGTTCGCTGATCAAGGCGGCAGACAACAATCCGGCAGTTCATCCGAAGAGTTACAACCTCTCTTCGCTGCGCATCCTCGGTTCGGTCGGCGAACCGATCAACCCGGCCGCCTGGACCTGGTACTACGAAAACGTCGGTGGCAGCCGCTGCCCGATCGTCGACACCTTCTGGCAAACCGAAACCGGTGGTCACATGATTACCCCGCTGCCAGGCGCCACCCCGCTGGTGCCGGGTTCCTGCACGCTGCCGTTCCCCGGCATCCAGTTCGCCGTGGTCGATGAGACCGGCGCCGATCTGCCGTGGGGCCAGGGCGGTATCCTGGTCTGCAAGAAGCCGTGGCCGTCGATGATCCGCACGATCTGGAACGACGACGAGCGCTTCGTCAAGTCGTACTATCCGCAAGACTTCCAGGGCAAGTACTACCTGGCTGGCGACGGCGCGATCCGCGACAAGGACACCGGCTACTTCACCATCACCGGCCGTATCGACGACGTGCTGAACGTTTCCGGTCACCGCATGGGCACGATGGAAATCGAATCTGCACTGGTTGCCAACCCGATGGTTGCCGAGGCTGCCGTGGTCGGTCGCCCGGATGACCTGACCGGCGAAGCCATCGTCGCCTTCGTCGTGCTCAAGGGCCAGCGCCCGACCGGTGACGACGCGGCGCGGATCATCAAGGAGTTGCAGAACTGGGTGGGCAAGGAGATCGGACCGATCGCCAAGCCGAAGGACATCCGTTTCGGCGACAACCTGCCGAAGACCCGTTCGGGCAAGATCATGCGCCGCCTGCTGCGTGGCCTGGCCAAGGGCGAGGAACTGACGCAGGATACGTCCACGCTGGAAAATCCGGCGATCCTGGAACAGCTGAAGGGCTGATTTCCCGGGTGCTCCGAGGAGGCGGCCTGCTTGCCATGCCGCCTCCATTGAATAAAGGCAAGGAGGAGACGATGGTCGCCCATAAGGTGGCCCTCCGTGTGGTCCCGGACCGCATGCCAAAAACGGCTGGCGCGCTTGGCGTGCCGGCCGTTTTCTTTTCGGGGGGTGGCACATGAAGCGTGCAAATCCGTTGCGGCAGCGTCTGGCCGCGCTCGGTCTCCTGGGCATTCCGCTGCTGACTTATCCGCTGCTCGGTTTGCCGAATGGAAACTGGAACGGGATTCCCGCCGGTTTTCTTTACCTGTTCGGGGTCTGGATCCTGCTCGTCGCGCTGGCTGCCGGCATTGCCGAGCGGCGAGGCAAATAGGTGTTGTCAGCCGGCTTCATCTTGCTGTTGTCGGCGGCCTATCTCGGGCTGCTGTTTGCTGTCGCCCGCTTCGGTGATGCGCGGGCCGATGCCGGCCGGTCGATCATTTCGGCCAATGTCTACGCGCTGTCGCTGGCCGTCTATTGCACCTCGTGGACCTTCTACGGCAGCGTCGGACGCGCCACCACCGGCGGTCTGTCCTTCCTCACCATCTATATCGGCCCGACCCTGATGCTGCTGTTCGTCGGCGTCATCATCAAGATGATCCGCATCAGCAAGGCGCAGCGCATCACCTCGATTGCCGACTTCATCGCCTCGCGCTACGGCAAGAGCCAGTTGCTGGCCGGCCTCGTAACGGTGATCGCGGTGGTCGGCGTCGTGCCCTACATCGCGCTGCAACTCAAGGCGGTGTCCGCCAGCCTGGAGGTTCTGCTCGACCATTCGGGCGCCAACTTCATGCCGTCGATGTTCGACTCGACCTTTGTGATTGCCGTGTTGCTGGCCATATTCACCATCCTGTTCGGGACGCGCCACCTCGATGCCACCGAGCGCCACGAAGGCATGGTGGCGGCGATCGCCTTCGAGTCGGTGGTCAAGTTGCTGGCCTTCCTGGCGGTCGGCCTGTTCGTCACCTACGGCATGTTCGGCGGCTTCTCCGAGCTGTTCCAGCGCGCCGCGGCGGCGCCCGGTCTGGATCGCCTGCTGCAACTGGATTCGAGCCGTTCCGGGACGTGGACCGCGCTGATCATGCTGTCCGGCCTCGCCATCATTTTCCTGCCGCGCCAGTTCCAGATCATCGTCGTCGAGAACGTCGACGAGTCGCATGTCCGGCGCGCCGTCTGGCTGTTTCCGCTCTATCTGGTAATGATCAACATCTTCGTCCTGCCGCTGGCGCTCGGCGGCCTGCTGCATTTCCAGGGGCAGGATTTCAATCCCGACACCTTCGTCCTCACCCTGCCGTTGTCGCGCGGGGCCGAGGCCTTGGCGCTGCTGGTCTTCATCGGCGGCCTGTCGGCGGCAACCGGCATGGTCATCGTCGAAACCATCGCGCTGTCGACCATGGTCTGCAACGACCTTGTCATGCCCTGGCTGCTGCGCCTGCGCCGGTTCGGCGTCGGCGAGCGGCGCGACCTGTCGGGTATTCTGCTCGGCATCCGGCGCGCCGCCATCGTGCTCATCCTGCTGCTTGGCTATATCTACTTCCGGGCGGCCGGCGAGGCCTATGCGCTGGTTGGCATCGGGTTGATTTCCTTCGCCGCGGTGGCGCAGTTCGCGCCGGCCATGTTCGGCGGCATGTACTGGAAGCAGGGCACTCACGCCGGCGCGGTGGCCGGGCTGCTCGGCGGCTTTGCAGTCTGGCTGTACACGCTGCTGCTGCCATCGTTCGCCAAGTCGGGCTGGATCGATCCGGGTTTTGTCGAGCAAGGCCTGTGGGGCATCGGCGCCCTCAAGGCGCAGGCGCTATTCGGTCTTTCTGGTTTCGACGAGATCTCGCACAGCCTTTGGTGGAGCCTGTTCGCCAATATCGGGCTGTACGTGCTGGTGTCGCTGAATTCGCGTCCGGAAGCGCTCGAGGCGGGGCAGGCCGAGCGCTTCGTCGATGTCTTCCGGCATGGCGAGTCGGGAAGCGATGCACGGCTCTGGCGTGGTACTGCATCGGTCGATGAACTGGTCGGCCTCCTGGAGCGGTTTCTCGGTCCGCCGAGGGCGCGCCAGCAACTGGCCAACTTTGCCGCAGCGCACGGTGTGGCGGACTGGAAGGCGCTGCCGGCCGATGCCGAATTCGTCCGTTTCGCGGAAGCGCAATTGTCGGGGGCGATCGGCTCGGCCAGTGCCCGCGTCATGGTCGCCTCGGTTGTGCGCGAGGA
>DATIUN010000047.1:0-5592 GCA_035466795.1 Azonexus sp.
AACCGCGTTCTCGTAATCGAAACCCTCCGGCACGGCGACCATCATCCGGCACTTGGCGATTTTCAGGTCGAGCGGCGCGTAGAGGCCCTCGCCGCCATGTTCGATCAGCACGTCCTTGCCGGCCACGCCGAGATCGGCCGCCCCATACTGCACGTAGGTCGGCACGTCGGTGGCACGTACGATGACGACGCGCACCGCCGGCTGGTTGGTCTCGATGATCAGCTTGCGTGAGGTTTCCGGGTTTTCGGCCGGTATGATCCCTGCCGCCGCGAGTAGCGGTAGGGTTTCGTCGAAGATGCGGCCCTTGGACAGGGCGATGGTGATACCGGTCACGTGTAATGTCTCGTGGCAAAAGGGTAATTTTATCGCAAAGCGCCGGGGCCGCCGCGAGCGGACACCAAAAAGCAAAAAAGCCCGGCGAACCGGGCTTTCTCGATACAGGCTATGCCGAGACTTATTCAGCCGGGCGGATGTTTGCAGCCTGCTTGCCCTTCGGGCCGGTGACGACGTCGAAGGTCACCTTCTGGTTTTCGGCCAGGGTCTTGAAACCGTTGCCTTGAATGGCGGAGAAGTGAGCGAAGAGATCTTCGCCGCCTTCAGACGGGGAGATAAAACCAAAACCTTTGGAGTCGTTGAACCACTTGACGGTACCATTTGCCATTTATAGCTTCCTTGGAAAAAATTAGCGGGCTTTCACCCAAAACAAAATACGAGAACCAAGACCGAGGAGCTGACAAACCGGAGTACGGCGCAGGAACAAAACACTGCCTGGAAATCCCGAACTTCAGAGTATGGGGCACGGATTCGATAATGCAAAGCCTTTTTTGGCCATTTTCCGGCCTTTTCCGCGGTTGACCGCGGAGAGTAGCCAAATTCGGCGCAGAAATGCCTGCCGCTCAGCGCACGCGCCTGACCTGCGCACCCAGCTTGGCGAGCTTCTCTTCAATCCGTTCGTAGCCGCGATCCAGGTGGTAAATGCGATCGATCAGCGTCTCGCCCCGTGCCACCAGTCCGGCGATGACCAGCGAAGCGGAAGCACGCAGATCGGTCGCCATCACTGTCGCTCCTTCGAGCCGCTCGACGCCGCGCACGATGGCGTTGCTGCCTTCGATCTGGATATCGGCGCCAAGACGCGCCAGTTCGCTGACGTGCATGAAGCGGTTCTCGAAAATGGTTTCGCGGATAGTCGCGACGCCGTCGGCAATGCAGTTGATGGCCATGAACTGAGCCTGCATGTCGGTCGGAAAGGCCGGATACGGCGCCGTGCGCAGGCTCACCGCCTTCAGGCGCGGCGGCGCGACGAGACGGATCGCATCGCGCTCGACGGTGATTTCGCAACCGGCATCCATCAGCTTGTCGACCACGGTATCGAGGTAGGCCGCGGAGGTTTTCAGCAGGCGGATGTCGCCGCCGGTGGCGGCCGCCGCGCACAGATAGGTACCGGTTTCGATGCGGTCCGGCATGATCGAATGGGTGGCGCCATGCAATTTTTCGACACCCTGGATGCGGATCACGTCGGTGCCCGCCCCGGATATGCGGGCACCCATGCTGACCAGGCAGTTGGCCAGGTCGACCACTTCCGGCTCGCGCGCGGCGTTCTCGATGATCGTCTCGCCGCTGGCCAGGCAGGCGGCCATCATCAGGTTCTCGGTACCGGTCACGGTGACCATGTCGGTACAGATGCGCGCCCCCTTCAGCCGGGTCGCCCTGGCATGGACGTAGCCCTGCTCGACGGTGATCTCGGCGCCCATCGCCTGCAGGCCCTTGATGTGCTGGTCGACCGGCCGTGCCCCGATGGCGCAGCCGCCGGGCAGCGACACGCGCGCCTCGCCGCAGCGCGCGACGAGCGGCCCGAGGACAAGGATCGCGGCGCGCATGGTCTTGACCATCTCGTAGGAGGCGACCGGATTGTTGAGGCCGCCGCCGTCGAGGACCATGCCATCGACGCCGTCCATGGTCACGCCGACGCCCATGCCGCCGAGCAGGCGCAGCATGGTCGAAATGTCATTGAGCTGCGGCACATTGGTCAAATGCAGCGGCTCGGCGGTGAGCAGCGACGCGCAGAGAATCGGCAGCGCGGCGTTCTTGGCGCCGGAGATGGCGACCTCGCCGGAAAGCGCGGCGCCACCGCTGATCAGAAGCTTATCCACGCTGCGCGCTCCACTCTTCGGGCGTCAGCGTCTTGAACGAAATGGCGTGCAGCTCGCCGCTCGCAAGCTCCGCCCTGAGTGTCTGGTAAACACGCTGCTGGCGCTGCACGCGGTTCATACCGGCGAATTCGGCACTGACGACCAGCGCCTCGAAGTGCTGGCCGTCGCCGTCGAGTTCGAGCTGGTCGCAGGTCATGCCGGCACGGATCAGTTGCTTGATATGTTCAGGATTCATTTTGGTCAGGCTCTCAGTTTCCAGCCCCGCTTCAGCAAACCCAGTGTCAGGATGGACACTGCCGCGAAGCAGGCGACGACCACCGCCAGGCTGATCTCGGGCGCTACGTCGGAGACGCCGAAAAAGCCATAACGAAAGCCGTCGATCATGTAAAAGACGGGATTGTAATGCGACACGCGCTGCCAGAATGCGGGCAGACTGTGGATCGAATAGAAAACACCGGACAGCATGGTCAGCGGCATGATCAGAAAATTCTGGAAGCCGGCCAGCTGGTCGAATTTCTCGGCCCAGAGGCCGGCGATCATGCCCAGCGCGCCGAGTATCGCGCCGCCCAGAATGGCGAATACCATTAACCAGAGTGGGGCGACGACGCTGATCTCGGCAAACCAGACCGTGGCGGCCAGAACCCCGACACCGACCATCAGGCCCCGCACCAGCGACGCCAGCACGTAGGCGGCGAAGAAGGCGCCATAGGGAATCGGCGGCAGCAGCACGAAAACGATCGAACCGGTCACCTTGGCCTGGATCAGGCTGGACGACGAATTGGCGAAGGCATTCTGCAGCATCTGCATCATCACCAGGCCGGGAATCAGGAAACTGGTATAGCTGACACCGTGCACCTCGACGTGCCCGTCGAGCACGTGGCCGAAAATCAGCAGATAGAGCAGCGCCGTCAATACCGGCGAGGCGACGGTCTGGAAGGCGACCTTCCAGAAGCGCAGCATTTCCTTGTAGAACAACGTCCAGAAACCGATCACTGCTGCATCGTCCGCACAAAGACATCTTCCAGCGTGCCGCCGGGATGCGCCGCCATCAGGTTGGCCGTGGTGTCGAGGGCGACGACCCGGCCCTGCTTCATCAGCGCGATGCGTCCGCACAGCGCTTCCGCTTCCTCGAGGTAATGCGTGGTCAGGATGATGGTGTGGCCTTCGCCGTTCAGGCGCCGGACGAACTGCCACAAACCCTGGCGCAGCTCGACATCGACGCCGGCGGTCGGCTCGTCGAGAACGATGACCGGCGGCTTGTGCACCAGTGCCTGGGCAACCAGGACGCGGCGCTTCATGCCGCCCGACAGGCGCCGCATATTGACGTTGGCCTTGCCGGCGAGGTCGAGGTTTTCGAGGATTTCGTCGATCCAGGCATCGTTGTGGCGCAGGCCGAAATAGCCGGACTGGATGCGCAGCGTCTCGCGCACCGAGAAGAAGGGATCGAAGACCAGCTCCTGCGGCACGACGCCGAGCAGGCTGCGCGCCTTCCGGTAATCGCGGACGACATCGTGGCCAAGCACCGACAGGCTGCCGGAATCAGCGCGCACCAGCCCGGCCAGCGTCGAGATCAGTGTCGTCTTGCCGGCGCCGTTCGGGCCGAGCAGGCCGAAGAACTCGCCCTCGGCGATTTCGAGCGAAACACCATCCAGCGCGCGCAGCATGCCGAAATTCTTGACGACGTCAACGATGGAAACAGCGGCGGCCATGAATACCGCCTCAGATGAGGGGCAGAAGCTCGGTGACGCCGTATAGCTCAGCCAGGGAGCGCACGCCCGGTGGAATATGGGCAAATCTGACGGTCGACCGCGACCGGGCGGCAACGCGCAACCAGCCCAGCATGACGGCGATCGCCGAGGAATCGGCGCTGGCGACCTGCCCCAGATCGAAAATCTGCTCGCCCGGCTGCAATGCTGAGCGACCGGCTTCGAGCAGGCCACGCGCGTTGGCCATGACCATCGGCACCTTGATCAGGAGGCGTTGCGCCTCGCGTTCGATCATTTGCCGTCGGCCTTGGCCAGATTGCCTTCGAGCGACTTGTTCTTGGCCGTGATCGCCTTGATCAGGCCGTCGATGCCGCTATTGCGGATTTCCTGCCCGAATTGCTCGCGATAGTTGGTCACCAGGCTGATGCCCGCCACGTTCACGTCATACACCTTCCAGCCGGTGTCGAGTTTCTCCAGGCTGTAATCGAGCTGCACCGGCTTGTTGCCCGGCTGCTGCACCTCGGTGCGCACCAGCACGTCGGCGTCGCCGGCATTCATCCTGAACGGCTTATAGACGACTTTCTGATCCTTGTAGCTGGTCAGCGCATTGGAATAGGTACGCACCAGCAGCGTCTTGAACTCGGCGGCCAGTTGCTGCTGCTGTTGCGGCGAAGCCTTGCGCCAGTCCTTGCCGACCGCCAGCGCCGTCATGTGCTGGAAATTGAAATGCGGAATCACCTTGGCATCGACCAGGTCGATGGCCTTCTTCGCATCGCCGTTCTGGATGCTCTTGTCCTTGCGGACGATTTCCAGCACTTCCTCGGTGACCTGCTTGACCAGGGCATCCGGCGCCTCCTGGGCCAGCGCAAGGGTGGCGCAAAGGGTCGCAAAAACAAAGGCAATCAGCTTCTTCATCATGGTTCTCAATCCAATATATCCTCAAGCCGCGGCGGGCTGCCATCAAAAATCTGGTTGCGCCGGCGCTGCAGGTAGGCATCCCGCACATAGGCATACTTGTCGAGCGCCGCTTCCTCGACCACCTTGTCGGTCGGCAGCAGGTCGGCGCGGACATCGACGAAGCGCAACGCCACCAGGCTGTTGCGGGCGGCGACCGACTTGTTGAGCGTATACCAGGTCGGATCGGTATAGACGTCCACGACCCAGCCGCCCGTGTCGCGCACGGTACGCGGCCCAAGCAACGGCCAGAACAGGAAGCTGCTGTCGCCCCATCCCCAGACGGCAAGCGTCTGCCCAAAATCTTCGTCATGCTTCTCGAGGCCGAGTTCGCTGGCGACGTCGAAGAGGCCGAAGATGCCGATCGTCGAGTTGATCAGCAGGCGGCCAAGATCATTGCCTGCATCCGCCAGCTTGCCCTGCAGGGTATTATTCAGGACATTGCGAATGTCGGCGATGTTGCCGAAGAAATCGCCGACCCCCGCCCGGACCGGCAGCGGCGTGACGAAATCGTAAACCTGCGCGACCGGTTTGATGGCCACCGTATCGAGGCCTTCGTTGACCGCGAACATGGCTCGATTGAAACCTTCGAGCGGATCACCCGGCGTTTCGTCGGCCAGCGCCGATCCGCCGGACGCGATCATGCCCGCCGCCATAACGACGGCCATCCGAGATTTCCACGTCACACTCCTGTTCATCATTTCTTTTCCTGTCCTTCCTCGGCCTTGTTGAAGAGGAACTGGCTGATCAGTTTTTCCAGCATCACAGCCGACTGGGTCTTG
>DATIUN010000048.1:0-10651 GCA_035466795.1 Azonexus sp.
CCAGCGGCGGGCATGTCACGGTCGACCTCGATAAAGAGGGCAAAATCAAACTCGATTTTGCGGAAGAAAAATCCGAAGCCGTCGCCTGAGCTTCAAACACATTCCAACAAGCCATGCGATGCATGGCTTTTTTTCTGCCACGGAGATTCTCATGACTTTCAAGACCCCCGACCTTTGCGACGAATTCGAAGCCGAACTCGGCAAGACCGTCCGCGTCGTCGCCCCGATGTTCCAGCGCTACGGCGGCCGCGCCGCCTTTTCCGGCGAGATCGTCACGCTGAAGGTTTTCGAGGACAACTCGCTGGTTCGCGAAGCCTTCGCCGAAAACGGCGCTGGCAAGGTGCTGGTCGTCGACGGCGGCGGTTCGCTGCGCTGCGCGCTGGTCGGCGACCAACTCGCGATCCTGGCCCGCAAGAACGGCTGGGAAGGCGTCGTCGTCTATGGCTGCATCCGCGATTCCGGCGACATCAACGGCATTGACATCGGTGTTCGTGCCCTGAACACCCATCCGCAGAAAAGCATCAAGAAGGGCGCCGGCGACCGCGACATCGCCGTCACTTTCGGCGGCGTCACCTTCAATCCGGGTGAATACCTTTATGCCGACGAGGATGGCGTGCTGGTCAGCGGCAAGGCTTTGTGCTGAGGCAATGTAAATCCGTTTCACGGACACAAATCGTTTTTCATAATGCGGGATAACGAGCCCAATACACTGTTTTAAAATACAAAAATATTGTCTTATGTCTTATATAAGACTATTGCTGCTGTGCAGAAAACTCTCTATACTTCCTCCATCGTCCAGGATCAAAACCCCTGCACATTTTTCCAACCTGATATCAAACTCCTGAGGAATTCATAATGAGCACTCGCGAACAGCAAATCGCCGCCCTTGAAAAAGACTGGGCTGAAAACCCCCGCTGGAAGGGCGTCAAGCGCGGCTACTCCGCTGCCGACGTCGTTCGTCTGCGCGGCTCGCTGCCGATCGATTACACCCTGGCCAAGCGCGGTGCCGAAACCCTGTGGGCCAAGGTCAACGGCGGCGCCAAGAAAGGCTATGTCAACGCCTTCGGCGCGATCACCGCAGGTCAGGCCATGCAACAGGCCAAGGCCGGCCTGGAAGCCGTCTATCTGTCCGGCTGGCAGGTCGCCGCCGATGGCAACACCTCGGAAACCATGTACCCGGACCAGTCGCTGTATGCCTACGACTCGGTGCCGACCATGGTTCGCCGCATCAACAACACCTTCAAGCGTGCCGATGAAATCCAGTGGTCGCGCGGCATCGAGCCGGGCAGCAAGGAATTCATCGACTACTTCCTGCCGATCGTCGCCGACGCCGAAGCCGGTTTCGGTGGCGTCCTGAACGCCTTCGAGCTGATGAAGAACATGATCGCCGCGGGTGCCGCCGGCGTTCACTTCGAAGACCAGCTGGCGGCCGTCAAGAAGTGCGGCCACATGGGCGGCAAGGTGCTCGTCCCGACCCGTGAAGCCTGTGAAAAGCTGATCTCCGCCCGCTTCGCCGCCGACGTCATGGGCGTTCCGACCCTGATCCTGGCGCGTACCGATGCCGAAGCCGCCAACCTGCTGACGTCCGACTACGACGAGAACGACAAGCCCTTCCTCACCGGCGAGCGCACCCAGGAAGGTTTCTACCGTGTCAAGAACGGCCTGGAGCAGTCGATCTCCCGCGGTATCGCCTACGCGCCTTACGCCGACCTCGTGTGGTGTGAAACCGGCGTACCGGATATCGGCTTCGCCCGTGAATTCGCCCAGGCCGTGCTAGCCGCCAACCCTGGCAAGCTGCTGTCCTACAACTGCTCGCCGTCGTTCAACTGGAAGAAGAACCTCAACGACTCGCAGATCGCCTCGTTCCAGGAAGAACTCTCCGCACTCGGCTACAAGTACCAGTTCATCACGCTGGCCGGTATCCACATCAACTGGTACAACACCTTCCAGTTCGCCCACGCCTATGCCAACGGCGAAGGCATGAAGCACTACGTCAACATGGTTCAGGAACCGGAATTCGCTGCTCGCGACAAGGGTTACACTTTCGTTTCGCATCAGCAGGAAGTCGGCGCCGGTTACTTCGACGACGTCACTACCGTCATCCAGGGCGGCTCCTCCTCAGTCAAGGCCCTCACCGGCTCGACCGAAGAAGAACAGTTCCACTAAGCTCAACTTGCTGCCTCACCCGGCAGCATCAAGGCCGGCGCTCACAAGGCGCCGGCCTTTTTGTTGCCCGGAAGCGCTGGATACCCCGCATTTCCCGCGGGACCCTATCCGGAGGACGCCTCAAGAAGCCAACATGCTGATAGAGTATCAAGCTAAACGTCTTTTTGGTGCCACCAAGCGCTTCCTCAGGAGCAGAAATTGCAGGCATTACCCCAAACAAACGGCACTCTGCTTGCGCTTTTGCGCCTTTGTTTCATCGCAGCACTTTGGCTGTCCGCACCGGCCAGCATGGGCAGTGATCACCCTACGCGCATTGGCGTTCTTTCCTTTCGCGATATCGAAGCGACCAGGCAACAATGGGCGCCCCTTGCCGAGCACCTGAACCAGCAGATTTCCGGCCGCCGCTTCGAGCTGGTTCCACTGCACCTGGACGACCTGAACCACGCCGTCGAAGGCGGGAAAATCGACTTCGTCCTGACCCAGCCCGAGCATTACGTGATGCTGCGCACGCGCCATGGCCTGGCGGCGGTGGCCACCCTGATGCCACTCGCCGGGGGTCTTCCGGTATCCCGAATTGGCGGCGTCATCGTCACCCGCAACGGGCGTGGGGACATCCGCGAACTTGCCGACCTTCGGGAGAGGACAGTCGCGGCACCGCACCAGAACTCACTCGCCGGCTATCGGCTCCAGCAATGGACCTTGTTGCAAGCTGGAATAAACCTGCCCGACGACCTCAAAGGCATCACCTTCACCGGACAGTCACAGGACGAAGTCATCAGGCAGGTCGTGAACAATCAGGTGGACGTCGGCTTCGTCCGCACCGGCTTGATCGAATCGATGATCGACGAGGGCAAGCTGGATGCCGGCGCGATCAAGGTCATCAACCCGCAATACGATCCGGATTTCCCCTTGCGGCGCTCCACGGCGCTCTGTCCCGAGTGGCCATTCCTGGCATCGGGTCATGTGCCGGAAGCGTTGGTCAAGGCTGTGGTCATGGCGCTGCTGCAGATCAAACCGGATGATCCGGCGGCGCTGGCCGGAAAATTCTACGGTTTCTCGCCACCCGCCGACTATGGCGCGCTCGAATCGATGTTGCTGGAGTTGGATGCCCACCCGAATCGCCTGGCGTATTTCGGCCTCCGCGACATTATCGCCAAATATTCCGCTGCAATCGTTGCCAGCCTGAGCATCGTGCTGCTTCTGATGCTGCTGGCCGTCGTTCTGCTGATTCGCTCGAAACGCCGGGTCGCCGCTGCCCTGCGCGAGCGCGCCGCAATGCTCGACAGCCTTGGCGAAGGGCTCTACGTGATCGACCGCCAGGGGCATTGCGAATTCATCAATCCAGTAGCCCTTGAAATCCTGGGTTTGACGCGGCAGGAAATCGTCGGCAAGGATCAGCACCGGTTGTTCCATCACCACCGTCCCGACGGCTCACCGTATCCGAACAGCGAATGCCCGATTTATCTGACCCTGCACGACGGCCGCAAGCGGCGGGGAGAGGAATGGTTCTTCCGGAAAAACGGGGAAGGTTTTCCAGTCCGTTATTCAGTGACGCCGCTGCGCGACAGGCGCAACGAGGGCGCGGTCGTGGCCTTCCACGATATTTCCGACTCGCGCAAGGCCGACGAACAGATGCGCATCTCGGCCATCGCCTTTGAAACCCAGGAAGCCATGCTCGTCACCGATGCCGCCAAGCGCATTATCCGTGTCAACCGTGCCTTTACCGAAATTACCGGCTACACGGCCGACGAGGTGATCGGCCAGACACCGGCCGTGTTCAAATCCGGCCACCACGAATATGGCTTTTACGGGGAAATGTGGGCGTCATTGAAGGCGCATGGAAACTGGCGTGGAGAAATCTGGAATCGCCGGAAAAACGGCGAGGTATTCCCGGAATGGTTGAGCATCACCGCCGTCCGTAACGCCGAGGGCCAAATCAGCCATTTTGTCGCCTCCTATCTCGACCTCACCCAGCGCAAGGAGGCCGAAGAACATATCCAGTTTCTCGCCTTCTACGATCCGCTGACCCACTTGCCGAATCGACGCCTGCTCAACGAACGCCTGGAAAAGGCGCTGCTCGCGGGCGCCCGTCACCGCCGCTACGCGGCCCTGCTGTTCATCGATCTCGATAACTTCAAGATGCTGAACGATTCCATGGGTCACGCCATCGGCGACCTCCTGCTGCGCGAGGTTGCCCAGCGTCTGAGCAACTCGATCCGCGCCAACGATACGGTCGCCCGCCAGGGCGGCGACGAATTCGTCATTCTGCTCGAAGAATTGAGCCAGGACATCCACGGCGCGATCGCCCAGATCAAGCTGATCGCCCATAACATGCTGGAGGCGCTGGACAAGCCCTATCAATTCGGTGATGTTTCCTACCACTGCACCGCCAGCATCGGCGCCGTTCCTTTCATGGACACCGGTGAAACGGTCGAGAGCCTGCTCAAATCTGCGGACATGGCCATGTACAAAGCCAAGGCCGCCGGCAAGAACGCCCTGCGTTTCTTCGACCCGTCGATGCAGACCGAAATCGAACAGCGTGCCACCGTCGAGCGGGAATTGCGGAATGCCCTGCAGGCGGGTCAGTTCGAACTCTACTTCCAACCCCAGGTCGACAGCGCCGGCAGTGTCTTCGGCGCCGAGGCGCTGATCCGCTGGCACCACCCGGGCCGCGGCCTCGTCGGCCCCGATGAATTCATTCGTATTGCAGAAGAAAGCCGACTTATCCTGCCGATCGGGCAATGGGTCCTGACGCAGGCCTGCCGCCAGCTTGCGCTGTGGCAGAAAAATCCCGACACCGCGCACCTGACGCTGGCGGTCAACGTCAGCGCTCTGCAATTCCGCGACAGCGATTTCGTCAACAGCGTGGCGCGTGCCATCGCCGAATCGGGCGCACCGGGCAGCCGCTTGAAACTCGAAATTACCGAATCGCTGCTCGTCGAGGATATCGGCGGCACCATCGAACACATGCGGCCGCTCAAGGAAAAGCTGGGCGTCGGGCTGGTGCTGGACGACTTCGGCACCGGCTATTCCTCCTTGAGCTACCTGAAACAACTCCCGCTCGACCAGATCAAGATCGACCGCAGCTTTGTCCGGGACATCAACAGCGACCCGAACGATGCCGCGATCGCCGAAACCATCATCGCCCTGGGTCACTTTTTCAATCTGACCATCATCGCCGAGGGCGTCGAGACGCCGGCCCAGCGGGATACGCTGATCATCTGCGGCTGCAAGGCTTTCCAGGGCTTCTACTTCGGCAAGCCGGGAACCATCGAACAGTTTCAGGCCGGCCTTGGCGGCAATTCATGACAATAATTCCACGCGCTGTCCCACCGGGGGACTTGCTTGGCGGCGCGGTCGACGGCAGTTTCGGGCCTGTCTTCCGGTAACTTCCTTCCGCCCACCCGAACAATGGCTGACCGCGCCCGCAGCTTTGCGCCCATCGCCACCCGTGACGCCCGCATCCTGATCCTCGGCAGCATGCCGGGCCAGGCATCGCTTGCCGCCGGCCAGTATTACGCCCATCCGCGCAATGCCTTCTGGCCGATCATGGCGACACTGCTTGGCTTCGACGCCGCGCTCGACTATCCAGCGCGGACCAGGGCCCTGGCTGCCGCCGGCGTCGCCGTCTGGGACGTGCTGCATTCCTGCCGCCGCCCGGGCAGCCTCGATTCGTCGATTGAAGCGGAATCGCTGGTGGTAAATGATCTCGCCGGATTTCTCGCCGGCCACCGTGCGATCGAACACATCTTCTTTAACGGCAGCGCCGCCGAAAAGCTTTTTCGCAAGCATCTCGGGGCTGACCCGAGCATCGCCAAACTGCGTCTGACACGCCTGCCATCGACCAGCCCGGCGCATGCCGCGCTGAATTTCGCGCAAAAATTCGCCGCCTGGCGCGTCGCGTTTGCTGCGGTCGACCCGGATTTTCAGGCTGAATTCAGCGCAATTCCCAGTAGCTCGACCGGCCGTAGGTTTCCTTCAGCAGGTCGATGAACAGCCGTACCCGCAGCGGCAGGTGCCGGCGCTGCGGAAAAACGGCATAAATCCCCATCGGCGGTACCTGCCAGGCATCCAGCACCGACGTCAGCCGGCCCTCCCGGATGTCCTGGCCAACCTCCCACAGCGAGCGCCAGGCCAGGCCCTGCCCGGCCAGCGCCCAGTCATGGAGGACGGCGCCGTCGTTGCATTCGAAGCTGCCGCTCACTTTCAGGGTATCGACCTCGCCGGATTGCGGGTCGCGAAACATCCAGCCGCGCTGCTGGCCGAGCGACAGGCAGTTATGAGCTGCCAGATCGGCCGGCACGCGCGGCACGCCGTGCGCCACCAGATAGGCCGGGCTGGCGACGACCATGCGCCGCATCTCGCCCAGGCGGACGCTGACCAGACTCGAATCGGTCAATTCACCGATGCGGATCGCACAGTCGATATTTTCATTGAGCAGGTCGACCAGACGGTCGCTGAGATCGAGGCTGACCGTCACCTCCGGATTCGCCTGCATGAATTCGCCAACCAGCGGCGCAACATGACGCCGGCCGAAGCCCAGCGGCACCGAAACCCGAAGCTGCCCGGTGGCCCGGACGCCGCCCAGTGATACGGCGGCTTCAGCATTGGCGAACTCGTTCAGCACTTTCTGACAATCCTCGAGAAACGCCTGGCCCTCGAAAGTGATGGTCAGTTTGCGCGTGGTGCGCAGCAGCAACTTGACGCCGAGCCGCGCCTCCAGCGCATCGAGGCGCCTGCCGATGATCGCCGGCGTAACCCCTTCGATCCGCGCGGCCGCGGACAGGCTGCCACGCGTAGCTGCCGAGACGAAGGCTTCGATCTGTTTGAGGCGATCCATTCGATACTCAGAGTAAAAGATGAATTGATTCTAGCCGTCTTTTTGTCGAATCGGAATATCAATACAATTTGTGGCGTCGCACCAACTCACCTTTCATCTGGAGATCCCATGAGCCTGAACCTGCCTGCTGGCGTGCAAATCACCGGTCCGATCAAGCCCGGTTACGAATCCGTTCTGACCCATGATGCGTTGGCCCTGGTCGCCAAGCTGCACCGCGCCTTCGAAGGCCGCCGTCAGGAACTGCTTAAGGCCCGCGTCGCGCGTCAGGCGCGTATCGACGCCGGCGAAATGCCGGACTTCCTGCCGGAAACCAAGCACATCCGCGAAGGCGACTGGAAGGTCGCCCCGGTGCCGCCCGCCCTGCACTGCCGCCGCGTCGAAATCACCGGACCGGTCGAAGCCAAGATGATCATCAACGCCTTCAATTCCGGCGCCGATTCCTACATGACCGACTTCGAGGATTCCAATTCCCCGAACTGGGACAACCAGATCCAGGGCCAGATCAACCTGTACAAGGCGATCCGCCGCGAACTGAGCTTCAAGAACGAAGCCGGCAAGGAATACAAGCTGAACGACAAGATCGCCACCCTGCAGATCCGTCCGCGCGGCTGGCATCTGGATGAAAAGCATGTGCTGGTCGACGGCCAGCGCGTCGGCGGCGGCATCTTCGACTTCGCCGTCGTCTTCTTCCACAATGCCAAGGAACAGATCGCGCGCGGTGCCGGCCCGTTCTACTACCTGCCGAAGATGGAAGGCCACCTCGAAGCCCGCTTGTGGAACGACATCTTCGTCATGGCACAGGACCACATCGGCCTGCCGCAAGGCACGATCAAGGCCACCGTGCTGCTCGAAACCGTCCTCGCCACCTTCGAGATGGAAGAAATCCTCTACGAACTGCGTAACCACTCGGCCGGTCTCAATGCCGGGCGCTGGGACTACATCTTCTCGTGCATCAAGAAATTCAAGAAGAACAAGGACTTCTGCCTCGCCCAGCGCGGCGCCATCACCATGGAAGTGCCTTTCATGCGCTCCTACTCGCTGGCCCTGGTGCAGGCCTGCCACAAGCGCGGCGCCCCGGCGATGGGCGGCATGTCGGCGCTGATCCCGATCAAGAACGATCCGGTCGCCAACGAAAAGGCGCTGGCCGGCATCCGCCACGACAAGACGCGCGACGCCAACGACGGCTTCGACGGTGGCTGGGTGGCACACCCGGGCCTGGTGCCGATCGCCATGGAAGAATTCGTCAAGGTCCTCGGCGACAAGCCAAACCAGTTCGGCAAGCAGGTCGAAGGCAAGTTCGGCCCGGCCGACTGGCTCAACTTCAAGCCCGAACAGCCGATCACCGAAGCCGGTCTGCGCAACAACATCAACGTCGGCATCCACTATCTTGGCAGCTGGCTGGCCGGCAACGGCTGCGTGCCCATCCACAACCTGATGGAAGACGCCGCCACCGCCGAAATCTCCCGCTCGCAAGTCTGGCAGTGGGTGGTTTCGCCCAAGGGCATCCTCGACGACGGGCGCAAGGTCACCGTTGAAATGGTCCGCTCGATGATCGCCGAAGAACTCGCCAAGGTGAAGGCCACCGTCACCGCGCAGGGCGAAGCCACGGCAACCTACGACCAGGCTGCCGAAATTTTCGACAAGATGTCGCTGAACCCGGAATACCCGGAGTTCCTGACCTTGCCGCTGTACGAGGCGATGGAATAAGCGGTCGCGCAGGAGAAGCAAAGCGGAACGGAAGCGCCGGGGAAACCCGGCGTTTTTTCTTGGCGTGAACGAATTCGGTGTGAAGCGGGTTGGCAAATTTCGAACTGTTGCGGTCGACCACTTGAAAAGGCCGATTGTGTTGAAAAACCCCCGGATGTAAAATATGCGTATCGCATGTTTTCGCGGGGTCATCAAGATGATGGGGAAGCTACCGAGCGGACAGGATCATCTGTTCTACGCCTTCAACCTTGAGTCTGTCGTTCCCCAGAAACACCTGCTCCGTAGTATCGCCCGTTGCCTTGACCTGAATGATCTGCGCCAGCACCTGGCTGAGTATTACAGCCACACCGGTCGCCCCTCGGTTGATCCCGAGTTGATGATCCGGATGCTCATCGTTGGCTATTGCTACGGCATCCGTTCCGAGCGGCGTTTGTGCGAGGAAGTTCACCTCAACCTGGCCTACCGCTGGTTCTGTCGCCTCAGTCTGGACGATGTCGTGCCCAACCATTCGACCTTTTCCAAGAATCGCCATGGGCGCTTCCGCGAGAGCGGAACCTTTCGCTGGGTGTTCGACAAGGTCGTGCGCGCCTGCATGGTGGCTGGTTTGGTCAAGGGCGAAGGCTTCGCCGTAGACGCCAGCATCATTGAGGCTGAGGCAGGCTCCAAGCTGGCCATGCCGGGCGATGAGCCGCACGTCTGGCAGAACCCGGTATTGTGCAAGCGGGCCGTACGCGAGTATCTGGAAGGGCTTGACCACGAAGCACTGGGCGCAACTATCCCCAAGCGCATCTCGCTCGCCGATCCGCAATCCAGTTGGACGGCCGCGCCCGGCGGGCCAGCCTTCTTTGCCTATTCGACAAACTATCTGATTGATGTCGCCCATGGCGTGATCCTGGATGTGGAAGCGACCCCAGCGCATCGTACGGCAGAGGTCGAGTCCACCAAACTCATGGTCGAGCGCGTTGAAACGAATTTCGATATAACGCCACAGCGCCTCATCGGCGATACGGCCTACGGTACGGCACCGATGCTGGCTTGGATGGTAAATGAGAAGGCTATCGAACCGCATGTTCCCGTGTGGGACAGGACCGAGCACAAGGATGGCACCTTCTCACGCAGTGACTTCAAATGGGATGCACAAGCCAATGAATATCGCTGCCCCGCTGACAAGGCGCTGCGCTGTGATCGCCGCCCGTTCAAGACGCCACGCAGCGGGATCACCAAGGCCGACACAATCGTTTATCGGGCAAGCCAGCGTGACTGCGAGACCTGTCCGGAAAAAGCGCGGTGCTGCCCGAATACGCCGATGCGCAAAATTGCCCGCAGCATCCACGAGGATGCCCGGGATGTGGCGCGCGACATTGCAAAAACAACGCAATACAAGCAGTCGCGCTGCGAACGCAAGAAGGTGGAGATGCTCTTTGCCCACCTCAAACGGATTCTCAAGCTGGACAGGTTACGTTTGCGCGGGTTGAGCGGTGCCAGCGATGAATTCACCCTGGCCGCCACCGTTCAGAATCTGCGCCGACTGGCCAAGCTGGCCAGTCCTTCTCGACTCCTTGGCGGGATAGTTGCGCCCGTAGCACTGGAAAATGAATGAAATGACCTAAACAACCCGTCTTGCCACCCAGAATTTT
This sequence comes from Azonexus sp., assembly GCA_035466795.1. Classification (GTDB taxonomy): domain Bacteria; phylum Pseudomonadota; class Gammaproteobacteria; order Burkholderiales; family Rhodocyclaceae; genus Azonexus. Next base: position 10,351 of record DATIUN010000048.1, read on the forward strand.
GGCTCCAATCCCAAACAACCGCCTTGTGGGCGGGTAGGGGCGGCTCAAAAATCGGGTTTTTCAACAACATCGGCCGATAGGGTGAGACCACCAACGGCAGCTATGTAGAGGGCTGACTCATCACAGCGGGCCGAGAATGCTACTTCTGTGAAAAATCCCTCAATGTCGCTTCCCAGTCTGAAGCGGTAGTAGCTTCCGGCAAACCCACCGGCAGGTTGTGGCCGACAGTTGTCTGACGACAAATCTTGGGCTTGCGGGCCTTTAGCTTATATTGCCTTCGGAGTCCTAAGGCGCGTCCTCC
>DATIUN010000049.1:0-2324 GCA_035466795.1 Azonexus sp.
ATTGCCCTCGAAAGCGTCAAACAGCGACTGGTCAAAGGTCTGCATGCCCATGTTGCGGCTTTTCTTCATGATTTCCTTGATCTCGCCGACATCGCCCTTGAAGATGAGGTCGGAAATCAGGGGCGAATTGAGCATCACCTCGACCGCTGCGAAGCGGCCCTTGCTGTCCTGCCGGGGCACGAGGCGCTGCGACACCACAGCCTTGAGGTTGAGCGACAGGTCCATCAGCAACTGCGTGCGGCGCTCTTCCGGAAAAAAGTTGATGATGCGGTCCATCGCCTGGTTGGCGCTGTTGGCATGCAGCGTCGCCAGGCACAGGTGGCCAGTTTCGGAAAAAGCCAGCGCATGCTCCATGCTTTCGCGGTCGCGAATCTCGCCCATCAGGATCACGTCAGGCGCCTGGCGCATCGAGTTTTTCAGCGCCGATGCCCAGCTTTCGGTGTCCAGTCCGACTTCGCGCTGGGTCACCACGCAGTTCTTGTGCATATGCACGAATTCCACCGGGTCTTCAATCGTCAGGATGTGGCCGTAGGATTGATCGTTGCGCCAGTCCAGCATGGCGGCCATGGTGGTCGATTTACCGGAGCCGGTGGCGCCCACCAGAATCGTCAGGCCCCGCTTGGCCATCACCACGTCCTTCAATACCGCTGGCATGCCCAGGCCATCGAGCGTGGGAAGCACCGCCGGAATGACGCGCAACACCATGCCCACCTTGCCCTGCTGCATGAAGGCATTGACGCGAAAGCGCCCGATGCCGGGTGGAGAAATGGCGAAATTGCATTCCTTGGTCCGCTCGAACTCGGCCGCCTGCTTGTCGTTCATGATGGCGCGCGCCAGCGTCATCGTATGGCTGGCGTTAAGCGGCTGGGACGACACCTTGGTCAGCTTGCCATCGACCTTGATGGCGGGCGGAAACTCTCCGGTGACAAAAAGATCGCTGCCGCCCCGGCTGACCATGAGCCGAAGCAGGTCGTTGATGAATTTACTGGCCTGATCGCGTTCCATGAATTCTCCTGGGTATTTTTTTCAGCGGGTGAGGCGGGGCTTGATCAGCTCTGTTTTTCGCTCAGCCGGGCGCTGTCGGGCAGGGGTATTTCACCCAGAATGTCGCCTGGCCGTGCTTCGGTGAGGTGCAGGCGGTCGCCCCGGGGTTGCGCGCGGTTGACGGCAATGCTGCCGCGCCTCGCCGCCAGGCGCCCACCTCGTTGGCCCGGGCTTCCCACGGCACCATCGACGATGCGTCGGTTCCCTGATCGGCCAAGGCGGGAGAAAAGAAAAACGTATCCGAAACGTCCTTGCCTACAGGTGCAGGCGGGTTCTGCCTGATGAGTCCGGGTAGGCTTTTCATGGTGCAATTTTCTTGTGGGGCGGGGTCAGCCCGGGAAGTTGTCCGGAATTTTTGCTTTTCCGCGTGCTTCCGCTGACGAAATAAGGTTGCGCTTGACCAGGTCGTTCAGGTTCTGGTCCAGCGTCTGCATGCCCAGGCTGTTGCCGGTCTGGATCGACGAGTACATCTGCGCCACCTTGGCCTCGCGGATCAGGTTGCGGATGGCGCTGGTGCCCAGCATGATCTCGTGCGCCGCCACCCGGCCCTGGCCGTCCTTGGTCTTGCACAGCGTCTGCGAGATCACCGCCTGCAGCGATTCGGACAGCATCGAGCGGATCATTTCCTTTTCCTCGGCCGGAAACACGTCGATGATCCGGTCGATGGTCTTGGCGGCGCTCGACGTGTGCAGCGTGCCGAACACCAGGTGGCCGGTTTCCGCCGCCGTCATCGCCAGGCGAATCGTTTCGAGGTCGCGCATTTCCCCCACCAAAATCGCGTCCGGGTCTTCGCGCAGCGCGGATTTCAGCGCGGCGGCAAAGCTCAGCGTGTGCGGCCCGACCTCGCGCTGGTTGATCAGGCATTTCTTGGATTCATGGACAAACTCGATCGGGTCCTCGACCGTGAGGATGTGGCCGTATTCGGTTTCGTTCAGGTAGTTGACCATCGCCGCCAGTGTGGTCGACTTGCCCGAGCCGGTCGGGCCGGTGACCAGCACCATGCCACGCGGCTTCAAGGCCAGTTCACCGAAAATCTTCGGGCAGCCGAGTTGCTCCAGTGTCAGGATTTTCGACGGGATGGTTCGCAGCACCGCGCCGGCGCCCCGGTTGTGGTTAAAGGCGTTGACCCGGAAACGCGCCAGCCCGTCGATCTCGAAGGAAAAATCGACCTCCAGGAACTCCTCGTACTGCTTGCGCTGGGTGTCGTTCATGATGTCGTACACCATGGCGTGGACTTCCTTGTGGTCCAGCGGCTCGATGTTGATGCGGCGAACATCGCC
>DATIUN010000050.1:0-13534 GCA_035466795.1 Azonexus sp.
ATGAAGAAATCTCGCGAACTTGGCATGCAGACCTTCGACCAGGCGCTCTTCGATCTCTACGATGCGGGCAAGATCAGCTACGAAGACGCGTTGCGCAACGCCGATTCGCTGAACGATCTGCGCCTGCAGATCAAGCTGCACGGCAAGGATTCCAAGGACCGCGACCTGACCACCGGCATCGGCCACCTAGATATCGTCTGACTGGCGGATCCCGGAAAGGATGATCCGGGATGCCTTGAGTTAAAATCGCGTCACCCAGGTACCGCGCCCCGGACCTCCGGGGCGCTGCCTTTTGCGACTCCAAATTTCTCCCATGTCCGGCCTCAATCCCCAGCAGCGTGAAGCGATCCATTACCTCGACGGCCCACTGCTGGTGCTGGCGGGTGCCGGCTCGGGCAAGACGCGGGTGATCACGCAGAAGATCGCCTATCTCGTACAGGACTGCGGTTTCCAGCCGCGCAACGTGGCTGCCATCACCTTCACCAACAAGGCGGCAAAGGAGATGCAGGAACGGATCGGCAAGCTCCTGTCGCGGTCGACGGCCGAAGAGCTGCAAATTTCGACCTTCCATTCGCTTGGCGTGCGCATCCTGCGCGAAGAAGCCAGGGCGCTCGGTTACAAGCCGCGCTTCTCGATTTTCGATGCCGCCGATTGCGCCGGCATCATCGGCGACATCGCCAAGACGGTGGACAAGGGAACACTGCGCCGCCTGCAAGCCATCATTTCCAACTGGAAGAACGCGCTGGTGACACCGGAAGCGGCACGCCATCTCGCCGGCAATGAACACGAGGCGCTCGCGGCCCACGCCTACCTGTCCTACGAGGCGACGCTGAAAGCCTATCAGGCCATGGATTTCGACGACCTGATCGGCCTGCCGGTGGTCCTCTTCCAGCAGCATCCGGAGATCGCCGAAAAATGGCAGAACCGCCTGCGCTACCTGCTGGTCGATGAATACCAGGACACCAACGCCTGCCAGTACCAGTTACTCAAACTGCTGACGGGCGTCCGTGCCCAGTTCACGGCGGTGGGTGACGACGATCAGGCGATCTACGGCTGGCGCGGTGCCGACATCGACAACCTGAAGAAACTGCCGGCCGAATTCCCGGCGCTCAAGGTCATCAAACTGGAGCAGAATTACCGGTCGACCGTGCGCATCCTGAAGGCGGCCAACAACGTCATCGCCCACAACGAGAAACTGTTCGACAAGAAGCTGTGGTCCGAGCTCGGCCATGGCGACCCGATCACCGTCACCGCATGCAAGGACAACGAGGCCGAAGCGGAAGGCGTGGTCATGAAGCTGCAGGCGCACCGTTTCGAGCAGCGCGGCAAGTTCAGGGATTACGCGATTCTCTACCGCTCCAATCATCAGGCGCGGCTGCTCGAAACCCAGCTGCGCAACCACAAGATTCCCTATCTGCTCTCCGGCGGCCAGTCGTTCTTCGACAAGGCGGAAATCAAGGACATCACCGCCTACCTTCGCCTGTTGACCAACGAGGATGATGACCCGGCCTTCATCCGCGCTGCCACCACGCCCAAGCGCGGCATTGGCGCCGCCACGCTGCAGGTGCTTGGCCAGTATGCCGGCGAGCGCCATGTCTCGCTGTTCCAGGCGCTGTTCGAGGAAGGTTTTGCCCACCGCGTCCAGCCCCGCCAGCTCGAACCACTGCTGGAGTTCGGCCATTTCATCAACCGCATCCAGCAACGCGCCAGCCGCGAACCGGCGCAGCAGGTACTGCCCGACCTGCTGAAAGCCATCGATTACGAAACCTTCCTTTATGACCACGAGGAAGAGCGCACCGCACAGACGCGCTGGGCCAATGTATGCGAGTTCGCCGATTGGCTTAACAACAAGGGGGAAGAGGAAGGCAAGTCGCTGATCGACCTGGCCCAGAGCATTGCCTTGATCAACCTGCTCGACAGGCAGAACAGCGAGGACATCGACGCCGTCCAGTTGTCAACGCTTCATGCCGCCAAAGGGCTGGAATACCGGCATGTCTTCCTGATCGGCATCGAGGAAGGCATCCTGCCGCATCGCGAATCGCTCGATCCGGCGAAAATCGAAGAGGAGCGCCGGCTGATGTACGTCGGCATCACCCGCGCCCAGCATTCGCTGCACCTCAGTTATTGCGAGCGGCGCAAGCAGGCGCGCGAGTTCATCCCCAGCGAAGCATCGCGCTTCATCGCCGAAATGGGCAAGGAAGACATTCGCTTCTCAGGCGGCAAGCTGGCCGCCGAGCCTGACAAGGCGACCGGCAGCGCCCGGCTCGATGCGCTGAAGGCCATGCTGGCCGGCAACAAGCGCTAACCGCTTGGTCACACCGCGTTACAGCGGGTTACTCTCCTTATGACATCCGGGCGGATACGGGCCGCGTTATTCGGCACAAGGCAGCGCAATCCTGCAAAGCCGGATCAGAAACCGAATAAATCCGTTCAAGGAGATTCAAAAATGACCAAACAACTCATCGCCCTGGCAATTGCCGCTGCCTTTGGTGTCGCTCACGCCGCCGACGTCAAGCCGGCAGCAGAACCCAAACCCGCTGCCGCCCCGACGGCCGCCGTGGTCAAGGCTGAAGCGCCGAAGGCCGAGGTCAAGGCGCCCGAGGTCAAGCCTGCCGCGGCAGCACCCGAAGTGAAAGCGGAAGCCAAGCCGGCGGACAACCAGCACGTCAAGAAGGTGAAGCACGCTCCGGCAACGACGCCCGAGGTTCATTCGGCAGACGCCGCGAAGGCGGTCGAGCCGGTCAAGAAATAAACTCCCTGCAGCAACTCGGGGACGGCCCTCCAAAAGCCAGCCCGAGCCGGGCGCCCGTGTGGCGCCCGTTTTTTGTCAACGGCCCTGGCGGTCAAGGTACTGGTGCCCGCAGATGCATCCATGGCATCTGATATGGATGGTCGACAAAAAAGGGAGGCCGTAGCCTCCCTTTTCCGGCGCTCGTGCCGGATTACTTGGACAGGCCCACCAAGTGGTCGACCGCAGCCTTGATTTCGTCGTCTGACAGATCGGCAGCGCCACCCTTCGGCGGCATTGCGCCCTTGCCGGCAATGGCGGTCTTGTAGAGCGTGGCGTTGCCCTGTGCGATTCGCGGAGCCCAGGCCGCTTTGTCGCCAGCCTTGGGGGCGCCGGCGACGCCGGTATTGTGGCAGGCGCCGCAAACCGTATTGAAAACGGTCGCGCCATCTTTCGGTCCGGCAGCAGCTGCCGGGGCAGCCTTGGCCAGTTCGAACCTGGCAACCGGCTGGATGCGGCTTTCGGCCTGGTCGGAACTGCCGGCATCGGCAGCTGATTTCTCGCCCTTCATGGAGAAGGGAACAACAACAGCGGTCAGGACAATGGCCACGATGATGGTTGCGACCATGATGCCTTTGGAAGAGTATTGCTCGGCCATGCTGATTACCTCGATCCGCAAAAATATAAGTGCACAATTATAAAACGGCTTGCTCCCAAACCGGAAGCCGGATGGCGCCATCGCCTCAACCCGGGGCCAGGGCAAGGGATATCGCCCTGCCAGTGGGGTAACTGGAATAAAAAAACCCCGCCGGTGGGCGGGGTCGGAAGTTCTCGAAAGGGGGGATTTCGAGAGGAGGGTTCAACGTACGGAGGCAGTGTAGGCATTGCCCGAAACGATGTCTGTCGTCCTTTCGTAGCTTTGTGTAACCGGATGTTGCGGTGCACATATTGCACTGCGGAATGACAACACCCGGCAAAAGCGTGATGATGCCCGAACGTGCCGGAATCGCGGGCACATCCCTTGGCGACACCCCAACAATCATGGAGGAGACACCATGCAGAAGTCGCTTCACATCGATCCGGCGAAATGTACCGGATGCCTGCAGTGCGAGATGGCCTGTTCCTACGAACACACCGGCTACATCAATCCGTCGAAATCGCGCATCAAGGTCTTCAACTTCGAACATGAAGGGCGCAAGGTTCCCTATACCTGCACGCAGTGCGCCGATGCCTGGTGCATGAACGCCTGCCCGGTCGATGCCATCGTGATCGATGCTGCCACTGGCGCCAAGGTTGTCAGGGAGGCGACCTGCGTCGGCTGCAAGGTGTGTACCATCGCCTGCCCGTTCGGCACGGTCAATTACATGGCCGATGTCGGCAAGGTGCAGAAATGCGACTTGTGCGGTGGCGATCCGAAATGCGTTTCGGCCTGCCCGACCGCCGCCATCACTTATGTCGATGCCGACTGGACCGGTCTCGACCGCATGCGTGCCTGGGCCGCCAAGTCCAATACCGCCACAGTTGCTGCCTGAGGAGGAGAGATCATGGGATGGAACAAGAAAGTCCTGCGCGTGAACCTCACCGCCGGCACCTGCATACCCGAACCGCTGAACATGGAATGGGCCAACGACTATCTCGGCTCGCGTGGTCTGGCATCCAAATATCTGGTCGAGGAAATCGACCCCAAGGTCGATGCGCTCTCCGCGGACAACAAGATGATCATGTCCACCGGCCCGCTGACCGGCACCATGGCGTCGACCGGCGGCCGCTATACCGTGGTCACCAAGAGCCCGCTGACCGGTGCCATCGCCTGCTCCAATTCGGGCGGTTACTTCGGTGCCGAAATGAAGTTCGCCGGCTGGGACATGATCATCTTCGAAGGCAAGTCGCCGAAACCGGTCTATCTCTACCTGGAGAACGACAAGGCCGAGTTGCGCGATGCCACGCATCTGTGGGGCAAGACCTGTTGGGAAACCGAGGAAACAATCAAGGCCACGCACCAGGATCCGCTGATCCGCATTTCATCGATCGGTGGGGCCGGCGAGAACGGCGTACTTTATGCAGCCATCGTCAATGACCTCCACCGCGCTGCCGGCCGTTCCGGCGTCGGTACGGTGATGGGCTCGAAGAACCTGAAGGCGGTGGCGATTCGCGGCACCCAAGGGGTTTCCGGCATCAAGGATTTCCCGGCCTTTCTGGCTGCCGCGAACGCCGGCAAGAAAGTGCTTGCCGACAATGCGGTGACCGGCCAGGGACTGCCCAAGTACGGCACGCAGGTGCTGATGAACGTGATCAATGAAATGGGCGCCTTGCCCACGCGTAATCACCGCGACGTGCAGTTCGAGGAGGCCGGCAAGATTTCCGGCGAAGCCATGCACGAGAAACGGCCCACGGATGGCAAGACCCATCTGGTCACCAACGCGGCCTGCTTCGGGTGCACCATTGCCTGCGGACGGATTTCACGAATCGACGAAAGCCATTTCAGCGTCAAGAACAGCCCGAAATATTGGGGTGCTTCGGGCGGACTGGAATACGAGGCGGCCTGGGCGCTGGGCGCGGCCAACGGCGTCGGCGATCTGGAGGCCTTGCAATACGCCAACCTGCTGTGCAACGAGCACGGCATGGACCCGATCTCCTTCGGCGCCACGGTCGGTGCGGCGATGGAGCTTTACGATCTGGGCATCCTGAGCAAGGAACAGATCGGCCTCGACGCCAGCTTCGGTTCCGCCGAGGCGCTGTGCAAACTCGTCGAGATGACGGCGCATGGCGAAGGCTTCGGCAAGGAACTCGGCATGGGCAGCGGCCGGCTGTGCGCCAAGTATGGGCGGCCCGAATTGTCGATGAGCGTCAAGAATCAGGAGTTCCCGGCCTACGATTCGCGCGGTATCCAGGGCATGGGGCTGGCCTACGCCACCTCCAATCGCGGCGCCTGCCACCTGCGCGGCTACACCGTGGCTTCGGAGGTTCTCGGCATTCCGGTCAAGACCGACCCCTTGGTGACCGAGGGCAAGGCGGACCTGGTCAAGGCCTTTCAGGACGCTACCGGTGTCTTCGACGCGGCGGGCATCTGCATCTTTACCAGCTTCGCATGGACGCTGGCCGATGTACAGCCACAGATCCAGGCGGCCTGCGAAGGGGACTGGTCGATGGACAAGCTGAACCTGGTCGGCGAGCGCATCTGGAACATGGAGCGCCAGTTCAACCTGGCTGCCGGCCTGACCGCCAAGGACGACGACCTGCCGCCGCGCCTGAAGACCGAACCGGCCAAGACGGGCCCGGCCAAGGGTCTGGTCAATGGCCTCGACAAGATGAAGCCGGAATACTACAAGGTGCGCGGCTGGACGCCGGAAGGTGTGCCGGAGAAGGCGACGCTCGAACGCCTGGGTTTGTAGGTCTGGCGTGTGCACTGGCGGGGTAGCGCCTGGCGCCGCCCCGCTTTTCTTTCCCGGTCGGAGAGGAAATCGATGAAACACATCATTCTCGGCAATGGTCCGGCGGGTGTCGTCGCCGCCGAAACCCTGCGCCACGCGGCTTCCGGCGACGACATCCTGCTGGTCGGCAGCGAGGATGCGCCGCCCTATTCGCGGATGGCCATTCCCTATCTGCTGGAGGGCAATATCGACGAGCGCGGAACCTATCTGCGCAAGACGGAAGGCCATTTTGACCGACTCCGCATCCGGCAGCGCCACGGGCGGGCAGTTGCGGTCGACAGCGAAAAACGCACGGTTTTGTTCGCCGACGGTCAGTTCGAACCCTATGACCGCCTGCTCGTCGCGACCGGTTCGCACCCCGTGCGGCCACCCATTCCCGGCATCGACCTGGCGCAGGTGCAGACCTGCTGGACGCTGGACGACGCGCGGACGATTGCCGCCCATGCCAAGCCCGGGGCGCGGGTGCTGCAACTGGGGGCGGGCTTTATCGGCTGCATCATCATGGAAGCGCTGGTCAAACGCGGCGTACAACTGACCGTCGTCGAAATGGGCGACCGCATGGTGCCGCGCATGATGACGCCGGAAGCGGGCAGCATGATCAAGCGCTGGGTCGAGAAGCAGGGCGTGCGCGTGGTGACGAAGGCTGGCGTCGAGCGTATCGAAAATGGCGAGAAATCCCCGTTGACCGTGACCTTGTCGACCGGCGAGCAACTCGCTTGCGACCTGCTGATCGTCGCCGCCGGCGTCGCGCCCAATGTCGCCTTTCTCGACGGCACGCCGGTCCATGTCGCCAAGGGCATTCTGGTCGACGACACCATGCAGACCTCGGTACCCGGCATCTACGCGGCTGGCGACGTCGCCGAGGCACCCGACCTGTTTTCCGGGCGTCATCTGGTGGCGGCGATCCAGCCCAATGCCGCCGACCAGGCACGCATCGCGGCGCTCAACATGGCCGGGCAGGCAGCCAGGATGAACGGAGTGCTGGCGATCAACGTCCTCGACTCGATGGGGATGATCTCGACGTCCTTCGGCGAATGGCAGGGTGTCGCCGGCGGTGAGGGTGTCGAGCGGGCCGACGAGGCCAGTGGCAGGTACATCAGCCTGCAGTTCGACGGCGACGTGCTGGTCGGCGCCACGGCAGTCGGGCTGACGCAACACGTCGGTGCCCTACGCGGGCTGATCCAGTCAAGAACGCGACTCGGTCAATGGAAACAGACGTTGCTGGAGACCCCGACGCGCTTCGTCGAAGCCTTTGTTGCCTGCCAGCGACCCAATAGCTGACCGCATGCGGGTAACGGTCAAACTCTACGCCACGCTCGGCGACTATTTGCCGGCCGGCAGCAAGAACAACCGGGTGGACGTCGAGGCAGCGGAGGATGCCTCGGTCAGCACGGTTCTCGCGCCATTCGCGCTACCGCCCCGGTTGACCCATCTGGTGCTGGTCAATGGCGTTTTCGTGCCGCCCGAGGAGCGGGCGGCCAGCCTGCTCAAGGAAGGCGATACGCTGGCCGTCTGGCCACCGATTGCCGGTGGCTGAGGGGCCGTTTCCCTGGAGCCGGAGCCGGGTGCGGCTGATGAGCAGTACGCCGGGCGAGTTCCGGCGCGCCATGTTCACGGCATTCGGCGACGCGGTCACCGAGGACGCCGCCGGCCTGCTGGTTACGGAAGGCGACATTCAGCTGAATTTCGCCTTGAGCAACGAGAATCCGCAATCGGTCGGCGCGCTGCAACTATGCAGCCTGCGTGTCGAGATCACGGTACGCCAGGGCGACGAACAGGCGGCATCCGCATTGCTCGACCGGGTTGACCGGGCGACCCAGCGCGGCGGGGGTTAGCCCGCGGCGGTCCGATTGTCGAGGTAAGCAGCGACGTCGACGCTGTCGATCTGTTCGGGCTTCATGAAGCGCTCGGCATATTCGCGGTAGACCCCGGAACGCAGGAAGAGATCGAACAGTTCAGGATCGATATGTTGATCCTTCTTCATGAAGGACATGATCCTGATCGCTTCGGAGAGCGTCTTGCCCTTCTTGTAGGGACGGTCGACTGCAGTCAGTGCTTCGAAAATGTCGGCGATCGCCATCATGCGCGCGACCGGACTCATCTCGTTCCTGACCAGTCGCCGCGGATAGCCGGTGCCGTCCATCTTTTCATGGTGGCCAGCGGCGATTTCCGGAACATTGCGCAGGTGCTTGGGGAAAGGCAACTGGGTGAGCATGATCAGGGTCTGCACGATGTGTTCGTTGATCTTGTAGCGCTCTTCTTCCGACAGGGTGCCGCGGGCGACGCTGAGATTGTAGAGTTCGCCCTTGTTGTAGAGCACTTCCGGCACGGCCATGCGGAAGCCCCATTTGTTGTCGGCGGGCATCCGGTCGCGCGGTGCCCGTTCGAAAACATGCTCCGGGCGGTCGGCCAGCAACGGTTCGGCGACCGGCAGATCGGGTGCCGGTGTCCTTGCCTTGCGCTCCTTTTCTTCATGCGAAATGCCGATCCGGTCGTCGATGGTTCGGGTCCATGTCCGCGCGGCGATTTGCCTGAGCCGTTCCAGCTTTTCGGGGGCCATGAACTCGCCACCCTCATTGCAGCCGGCAATAAATGCGAAATCGCCGTCCAGCCCTGCCAGCTTTTCTGCCAGCCCGGCACGGGCCTCGGCTTCCGGCTTGCCATCGGCGATGGCTTTCAGGCTGGCGATTTCAGCGTCGCGCTTGAGCACCTCGAAGCGCATGCGGATTTCATGGATACGGTCGTACAGCGTTTCCAGCTTGGTCGCCTTGTCGACCACGTATTCCGGGGTCGTCACCTTGCCGCAATCATGCAGCCATGCCGCCACATGCACCGCCTCCCACTCCTCGTCGCCGAGCTGGAAATCCTTGTATGTCCCGCTGGTTTCCTCGCAGGCGGCGCGCGCCAGCATCTTGGTCAGCTCGGGAACGCGGGCGCAGTGTCCGCCGGTGTACGGGCTCTTGGCATCGATCGCCCCGGCGATCAACTGGATGAAAGCCTCGAACAGCATTTTCTGGGCCTTGATCAGTTCCTTGCTCTCGAGTGAAACGGCGACCGATCCGGACAGCGCCTGGACGAAATTGAGGCGGGCAGGATCCGTATCATCGTGGCGCAACAGGAGCATGGCGCCGACCAGATTGTGCTGGCGGTTGAGCAGCGGAACGGCGATTGCGTCGGTCGATTCCGTGCCTTCGAGAATCTTTTCCAACCCGAGGGCGCGTACATCCGCGTCGGTCAGTGGTGCGGCGCGTGCCGAGCCGGCACCCAGGGCGGCACCCAGCAGGGGGCCGGCTGCCTGTGGGTCGATGCTCGCAGCACCGGCTGGCAGGGGCGTTCCGTCCGAATACAACGCCGTTGCCGGCATGAGGAGCTCGCCATCGGTCAGGTAAAGGATGCCGGCATCGGCGTCGGCCGCCGGGAGCGTTTCGGTCAACAGGCGCGGCAACAGCTTGTCGAAATCGTTTTCGGCGGCGACCGCCATGCTGATGTCGAGGAAGCGCCGGATGGTGCGTTTCATGCTGTCCATGGTCACGGTCAGATCATTGACTTCGAGGACCATGGATTTGACCTTGATCGGCTGCGAGAATTCGAAACGGCGAATCGCTTCCGCCTCGCCGGCCAGTTGGCGCAAAGGTCGGGAAATATTCCGCGCCAGCAGCCAGGTGATCGGGATCGCCAGCAGGATCACCAGGATCGTCGCAATCAGCGCATGGCGCATCAACCGATGTGCATCGGCCATCAACTCGTTGTCGGGAATCGCGGTGATCAAAAACAGCGGTGTCGCGCCTTCGAGTTTGACCGGGCGGATCGACGCATGCCAGGCAGTGCCATCGACCTCAGGCTTGAGGTCTTCCGCGGCCGCTTCGTCGAAGCTGTGCAATCGCGGCGCCAGTTGGGCCAGTACCGGAATGCCGAGATCTCCAATATTGGCGAGAACGGGTTTGCCCGCCGGGCCGTCCGGGAACTTGACGGCCTTCGCAAAATCTTCGTAGGCGATCGTCTGGCCCTGGGCATTGGCTAGGACCAGATGGGTTCCCGGCGTGACCTTTTGGGTGGCCAGCGAGCGACTCAGCGTTTCCAGCCGGATGTCGGCGCCGACCACGGCCTCGGCGTTGTTCGCGCGGTTGGCGATCGTCATGCCGACGTTGCGGCTGCTGAAGAACAGGTAGGGCGGTGTCTTGATCTGGCCGCCGGCCTTCATCGCCGCGGTGTACCAGCCACGGGTGCGCGGATCGAAGGACACCGCATAATCCGGCAAGTCATCGCTGCGCAGGGTGGCGAGTCCGGCGTCGAGGAAGATGTAGCGGCCGCGCAATCGGTCGTCCTGGCGGTCGATGCTCTGGATCATGAAAGCGGTTTGTGGCGGCGCATCGAAAACCTTGCCATCGGCTTCGTTCCAGATGCGGCGGACCATGAAAAAATCGCCATTGCCGTAGCCGACATACAGCGAGGTCAGCGCCGGCGAATTGTTGAGCGCCTCGCGCATGAAGCCGACATTTCGCAGGCGCTCTTCCAGCGACTTCGCCTGGGTGATGCCATCGTAGCTCAGGAGCCGGGTCGCCATCTCGGCGGGGCTGATGAGATTGGAAAACTCGCCGACCGTTTCGCGGCCGATTCGTGTATTCAGGTCACTTGCGGTGGTTTCAAGAATGTCGCGGCTGATCTTGAAGCCAAGCCCGCCAATGACACCGCCAACCAGCAGGATCAGCGCGATGAACAGCGTCGAGATATGAACATGGAGGGGAAAGCGGCGGGTCATGACAATGGCCTCGGGCAGTCGGAAATTGCATGTTACGCGCAACCGGGCCAGGTATAAACTGGCAAATCCCGACCGGACATCCGACAGCATGCGCCAGACCATCCGCCTTATCGCACTCGGCGTCACCGACTTTGCCATCAGCCGGGCCATGCACTCGCCAGTGACCGGGCCGCAATGAGCGGCGTTGCCCTCAATTTCCTGGCAGGTGGTGTCGGGTTGTTCCTGCTCGGCATGTTCTTGATGACGGATGGCTTGAAGATGGCGGCGGGACCGGCGCTCGGCAAGGTGCTGACGACATCGACGGAGACCCGGCTGCGCGGACTGTTTTCCGGGATGCTGGTCACCGCGCTGGTCCAGTCGTCCAGTGCCGTTACCGTCGCTGCCATCGGCTTTGTCAATGCCGGTCTGCTGACCTTCAGCCAGTCGCTTTGGGTGCTCTTCGGCGCAAACGTCGGAACGACGATGACCGGCTGGCTGGTCGCACTGATCGGCTTCCGGGTCAACATCGAGGGGGCTGCGCTGCCGATGATCGGCATCGGCATGGCGCTGCGTCTGTCCGGTCCGGACCTGAGGCGCGGGGCTGCGGGTAGTGCGCTGGCCGGATTTGGCGTCCTGTTTCTCGGCCTTGGTTTTCTCCAGCAGGCCTTCCCGGATGCGGGCAGCGGGTTCGGTCCGGCCATGTTCGCGGGTTCAGGCGCGCAGTCGGTGCTGCTGTTCGTTCTCGCCGGCCTGTTGTTGACCATCGTGCTGCAGTCGTCGAGCGTCTCGCTGGCCATCGTGCTGACGCTGGCTGACGCTGGTGCCGTGCCGTTGACGGCGGCTGCGGCTGCGGTCATCGGGGCCAATGTCGGCACCACCGTTACGGCACTGCTGGCGGTCATCGGCGCGACACCGAACGCGAAACGTGCGGCCTTTGCCCACGTCCTGTTCAATGTGCTGACTGCCGTCGTGGCCCTGCTCGTTCTGCCCTTTCTGCTCGGCGTTGTGAGCGCCTTGCGCGAAGGCATCGGCCTCGACGCCACGCCAGCAGTTAACCTGGCGCTCTTTCATACGACCTTCAATGTTCTCGGTGTCGCGCTGATGTGGCCGTTTTCCGGGTACCTGGCGAGATTTCTCGAAGGCCGTTTCCATACGCGCGCGGAACAAATCGGGCGGCCGCTCTATATCGACCGCAATGTTGCCTCGGTGCCGTCGCTGGCTGTCGATGCGCTGCGCCGCGAAATCAATCGGGTCGGTGGCATGGCAGTCGGTGGTGTCTGGTCGCGCGTCGGTACCCTGATTGGCGATGCCGCCCGCCCCGATGAATCGGCCGGCCTGCCGGCGCTCAATCGGGCGATTGCCGATTTTGTCACAAGGGTCAGCCGCGGAACGATGTCAGCGTCGACAGCGCAGGTGCTGGCCAATCTCCTGCGCGTTCAACATTATTACGAGAACTGCGGCGAACTTGCTTCAGAAGTTGTCGCCGTGCGCGATGCCGTCGCGGATCTCGGCGCAACGCCCTTGCATGACGCCATTATTTCCCTGGCTGGTCTGGTGGATACCCTGCTTGTCCAGCTCAACCCGGACAACGAACCGTTTGCCCCGCTGGGCGCAGCGCAGGTCGTGGATTTCGAAAGCGGCTATCAGGAGGTCAAGGCCGCGTTACTGAGCGCGGGGGCACGCGGTGAAATCACGATCGACACGATGGAGCAATTGTTGCGCAGCTTCAGTGCATTGCACCGGGTCATGGACCAGGCAGCCAAGGCGGCCCGCTTGCTCGAACAACTTCGCGGCGAGTATCTCGAGGCACTGGCTTAAGCGTTGCGACTGCCTGCCGGCATCCTGCCTGTTTCCGACTCGAAGCGCCCGAGTTCCTCGCGGGTGTTGATGTTTTCGAAGGCATCGGCTTCGTCGTCGAATGGTACCTCGACGACGTTGAGCGTCGCGTACCAGGACTCGAACTTGCGTCCGCCGCCCGCCAGAAATTCGCTCAGGTGCGGCAGCACGGCGCGCCGACACAGGCAGAACACCGGGTGCGGCTGGTCGAAGGTGCGGGCGACGGCGAGATTGGCGTTGGTTGCGGTCAACGCCGAAAAAAGGCGGAAAACCAGGTCGGCCGGCAGGAAGGGTGAATCGCAGGGGGCGGTCGCTACCAGCGGGTATGCGGCCGCTGAAAGCGCCGCGTGCACGCCGGCGAGCGGGCCGGCGTAGTCGGGAATCTGATCCGGCACGACACGATCGCCGAAGGCCGCGTAGCGCTCGACATTCTGGTTGGCGTTGATCAGCAACTCGTCGACCTGCGGTGCCAGCCGTTCGATGACATGGCTGACCAGAGGCCTTCCATTCAGCAGTTGCAGACCCTTGTCGACGCCGCCCATGCGGCGGCCGAGTCCGCCAGCCAGAACGACGCCCGTAATCTTTTCGCTCATCGCGTGAAGCGCTCCGCGGCCATTTACAAGAAGCAGCGGTCATCTTAACCCGGCCAGCGATCTCCGGCCGGCCCCGCAGCCAAATGCCGTCCTCGGTGGTATCCTCGCAACGCCCCGCGGGAGACCGCCGGGCGTTGCCATCTCCGAGCCCATGACCCAAACGCTTCTGGATGCGCTCAGCCTGCTGGGCAGCTTCGATCATCGCCTG